>NZ_JAJDMK010000099.1:0-6176 GCF_020593575.1 Holdemanella sp. DFI.5.55 | reverse complement strand
CTCCTAATCGCAAGACTAGATAAGTATACTTACTTACCTGTTTTTATCTTACAACGGGAGGATGATATTTTATATCTACAGTATAGGTGTGGACTTATACAACGGATTCAATTGCCTTCGTCGCCGTATCAACTGGACTTATTATACCATTCAGCTGTGACCAACTTTTCAAAACGATTCTGAAAAGATTCTAAATCGCTATTTGGATTTTCAAGTTGAAGACGAAGTTCTTCTGCCATATCTGAAAATTTCATGATTTTTTTACTTCTGTAGTTCCTATTGACGACAATAGATTTGAATGGTACCTTAATCTTAGCGGCGAGAGTTAAGTAAAAGCAAGAATGAATCTCAGTGGTACTAAAAACAAAAACACCATGAAATTAGAGGAAATTGAAGATATTTCCTCATTACATATAACGGATGAAAAAAGACAGTCCAGAATATTTTCTTTACTTCATAGGCTGCTATTAAATTCGAAAAATAAAACACGTAGGAGTGGATTGATTTCAACTCCTTTTTCCTTCATAATACTTTTATTGAGGTTAATGTATGGATTATGTATATGTGACAAAAGAAAATATTGAACAAGAACACATTTGTTGTTCCATTAGTAGTAATTCAGATGTCCAAGTAAGATCAAAGAAAGATTGGTTGTCTGATCGCTTTGAAGAAGGACTTGTCTTTATTAAATCATCTGTAAGAGGGAAATGCTTTATTGAGTATATTCCTGCAAAGAATGCGTGGATTGGTGTGGACGCAGAAAATTATATGTATATTGATTGTCTATGGGTTTGTGGATCTTTAAAGGGTCATGGCTATTCGAGTGAATTATTAAATATGTGTATTGAAGACAGTAAGAAGAAGGGAATGGATGGAATTTGTATCTTATCTACAAAAAAGAAGACGCCGTATCTTGCAGATCCTAAATTTTTAACATATAAAGGTTTTAAAATCTCTGATGAAGCGAGTAATGGTATTCAATTGTGGTACTTGAATTTTAATGATTCAAAAGTTCCTCAATTTAAATCTTGTGCAAAAGAATGTCATATCGAAGAGTCTGGCTTTGTCTTATATTATACAAGTCAATGTCCTTTTAATGCGAAGTATGTTCCGATTATAGAGAATGTTTCAAAAGAACAAAATATAGAATTTAAAGCGATTCATATAGATACAAAAGAAAAGGCGCAGAATGCGCCAACTCCTATCACTACCTATGCCTTATTCTACAATGGTGATTATATAACGAATGATGTAATGAATGAGAAGAAGTTTTTAAAACTTGTTGAAAAGCTAAAATAGGCACTAATTATCTTGAGACATGATGGTTTTAAATAATAAATATACCAAGTAAATTGTGTTTAGTGCAAATGGAACAATCAGATTGGTACTAATAAGGCTTGCAAAAAAATAGAATGTGGGATAAGGAATTTTCTTCTCCACTCACAATCACATATGGAGACATTGCCATAGTTAAAAAGATCAAAAAATAGATTGCTAAAATGACTAGAAATGATTCTTGTCTTGTTTCATTCGTAAATTCCTTCTTGATCTCATATTTGGCTTGCACTTTAAATTGTTTTGTACTAAAATTCTAAATGTAGTAAATAAATCTGGGGAGCTATTGCTGAGAGGAAGTTCGACTTCGACCCATTAAACCTGACGGATAATGCCGGCGTAGGAAGTATAGATTTTTTTGACCTGTCTTTTTACGTTGCAGGTCTTTTTGTTTTATTGCCTTACTGTAGGGGAGCGCCTAGAGTATAGAAAACAAGCGAGGGAGCCTGAATTGACAGGATGAGAGAGGACTGTTTGTCTAATACCGAACCACAGATGGTTTTTTGCGTGTTTTCTAGGCCATCTGTATCTGTAGGAGGTAGTATTATGAATAAACACAATTACTTATTAAGCTTAGTCTTTTTTTCAATGATGGTAGCTGTTGGAGTAGTCATTTCTCCAATCTTACGTGTAGAAGGAATGTGTCCTATGGCACATCTTATTAATATCACAATGGCTGTATTTATGGGGCCTTGGTATTCATTTCTTTGTGCTTTAGCTATTGGTTTAATTCGTATGACAGTTATGGGAATTCCACCATTGGCTTTAACTGGTGCTATTTTTGGAGCTACATTATCTGGTATTTTATATCGTGTTAGTAAAGGAAAAATCTGGGCTGCCGTACTTGGTGAAGTCATTGGTACAGGTTTAATTGGTTCTGTTCTTTCATATCCAGTGATGACATATTTATGGGGAAGAACTGGACTTACATGGATGTTCTATGTACCTAGCTTTTTAATGGGTACAATCATCGGTGGAAGTATTGCGTATGTTTTATTGAAGTCGATGTCTCGTAGTGGAATCCTAGAAAATATTCAAAGAAAGTTAGGAGTGCAAAAATTTGTTGAAACAAACGAATAATTTGATTCACTGTATCACAAATCCGATTTCAATTAATGATTGTGCAAATCTTATATTAGCTTTAGGAGCGAAGCCAATTATGGCTTGTCACCCCGATGAAGTTGATGATATCACTTGCCATTCTGCGGCTTTGGCATTAAATTTAGGTAACTTTGATGATGTTAGAGCTAAATCTATGATGATTAGTGCAAAATGTGCCAAAGAAAAAGGAATACCATTCATTTTAGATTTGGTTGGAGTGGCTTGTTCAACACTTCGATTAAATTATGCCAAAGAACTTGTTTCTTTATATTGTCCAACCGTCATTAAAGGGAACATCAGTGAATGTAAAGCTTTTTATGGGATGACAAGTCATGCGCACGGTGTAGATGCGGATGTTCTCGATGAAGAGAATATCTATGAAAGCGCAAAATGGCTAAAGGACATGGCTTTACATCTTGGTTGTGTAGTTGTTTGTAGCGGCAAGATCGATGTCATTACAGATGGTAAAGACGTGAATTTAATTTCAAATGGTTGTGAAATGCTTTCAAGAATCACAGGCACTGGATGTATGTTAAATGTGGCAATCGCTACATTTTTAGCTAGTTATTCTCCATTATTGGCTTGTATTAAGGCAACTTGTTATTATGAAGTTGCTGCAGAAAAGACGAAAAGTGAAGGACCTGGAACTTTTCATATGCATTTTATGGATGAGATCTATAAACTTACCAGTTTTGATGAATCTTTGTTTAAAATTGAGGTGTTAGGATGAAAAAAGTAGATTATACATTATATTTTATTACCAATTCAGATGGTTATGATGAAGAAACTTTTTTAAATAAAGTTAAAGGGGCATGTCTAGGTGGAGCAACCATTATACAGCTTCGTGAAAAAAATAAGTCGACTTTAGAGTACTATGAACTCGCTTTAAAAGTAAAAGAGATTACTGATTTTTATCATATTCCATTAATTATTGATGATCGAATCGATGTCGCAATGGCTGTAGGATGTGGTGTTCATTTAGGAAATGAAGATATGCCAATTTCTGTAGCTCGTAAAATAATGGGAAAAGATTGTATTATTGGGGCTACCGCAAAGACTGTTGAAGTTGCAAAAAAAGCAGAGGCTGATGGTGCTGACTATTTGGGTTGTGGTGCCATTTATCCGACAAAGACGCATGTGACGACGACGATTACGAGTGTGGAAACATTGAATGACATTTGTTCGGCTGTCAAGATTCCGGTCTGTGCGATTGGAGGATTAAATAAAGACAATCTTTCTGTTTTAGAAAAGAGTCCTATTCAAGGTGTTTGTGTTGTATCGGCTATTATGGATCAAGAGGATACAAAAAAAGCAGCTGAAGAATTGAAGAAATCGATTCAAAAAATCGTGGCATAACAAATGCCACTTTTATTTTTGAAAAATATAACCTAAAATAGTAATTGCGAGAAAAAGAAAAATATTAGTGCTTTCAATCACCATTGTTGCCCTCGTATTGATTCTTGAAGCATGTATATTAAGATATGTAAATGAAAAGAATGCGCAAACCACATCCTATGTATTATTGGATCGTGTGATTGCGGATCTTGATAAAAATGAGTCGAATGAAGAGCGATTTGTGAAATAATTAAAAGATGATTATATAGTACGTGCTAAAGCCATATCTTATATTGTGGATGCCAAGCCGGAAGTTGAATATGATATTGATAAACATCAAAAAATCGCATCTTTAATGTCCGTGGATGAAATTCATTTTATTGATGATACGGGAACGATCTATTCGGGTTCGATACCTAAGTATTTTGGATATAGCTTTGATTCAGGTGAACAAATGGCTTTCTTTAAACAGATGTTAAATAATAAAGATTTAACATTATGCCAGGATGTCACGCCAAATACGGCTGAAGCTAAAGAGATGATGTATGCGATTACTTGGAATGAGTCGAAAACACATATGGTTCAAGTGGGTATTACGCCAAAGCGTCTTTTAAAGGAGTTGAAACAAAACTAAATTTCAAATGTTGTAGCTGATATGCCTGTGTATAAGGGAATGGAAATTTATGTTGTAAATTCAAAGACGAAAATAATTGAGGGCTACCGACAAAAATAAAATTGGGAAGAAGATTCTGACTTCTGATAGAAACTATCAATATATAACTCGAAAACACGGAAATTATAATGCATCTGTATCCATATCTGAATCGATGCTTTCTCAAAGTAATATCGTAGCGATATTGATTATCGGTATTTATCTAACTTCAGCTTCATGCTTACTTGTTCTTATGCTTTCTAGAGCATTAAAAGAGAAGTATGAAAAAGAAAAATATATGTATACTTCGAATACGGATGGACTGACGAAATGTTTCAATTGACGTGCGTATGATACGGATATGGAAAAGTTAGA
Source organism: Holdemanella sp. DFI.5.55 (assembly GCF_020593575.1). NCBI lineage: Bacteria > Bacillati > Bacillota > Erysipelotrichia > Erysipelotrichales > Erysipelotrichaceae > Holdemanella > Holdemanella sp. DFI.5.55. Next base: position 1,378 of record NZ_JAJDMK010000099.1, on the reverse strand, counting down.
TTTAAATACGGAATGGGCTTATATATCTTTAGACTTAAATGGTTTAAAACAAGCCAATGATTCACTTGGACATAGTGCAGGGGATGAACTGATTTGTGCGGCTAGTAACTGCATGAAGTTTGCGTTTGCCTCTTATGGAAAAATATATCGTATTGGTGGAGATGAATTTGTCGTATTGATTCAAGAATCTGTATCGAATATCGATTCTATATTACAAGTATTTGATGTGACTATTCATGATTGGCATGGTAAGTACTCCAATTCAATATCTGTATCGTATGGTGTCGTCAAGTCTTCAGAACAAGATTTTGATTCGGTTCAAGAAATAAGTAAATTAGCCGATGAAAGAATGTATCAAAATAAAAAGGATTATTATACAACGAGTTGTAATGATCGAAGAAGGTAATGAAAAAGCATCTCTAGGGATGCTTTTTGTTTTGATATTATTTATTAACTGCTTCTTTTAGAGCTTTGGAAATTTTGAACTTAACAGATTTGCTAGCTTCAATTTGAATCTTTTCTTTCGTTAGAGGATTAATTCCTTCTCTAGCTTTTCTTTCAGTGATTTCAAATTTTCCAAATCCTGCAAGATCTACCGTTTTTCCTTCACTTAAACCTTCAAAGATTTGTGTAAGTGCCAAGTCAACAACTTCAGTAATGTCTTTTTTAGTTAAATGAGAATCTTCGGCAATATTAGAAATAATGTCTTTTTTAGTTAATTTTTCCATGTTTATAAGTCTCCTTTATATCCTTATAATAAGCCTTTTTTCACCATTAGCCAACCCATTAGATGAATTGGTTGAACAAATTCGTTGTTTTTAATTAAATCATTGATTTCATCTTCTGTATATTCTTTGGCTTCTAAAAATTCTGTCGAATCTAGATGCTGATTCGATACTTTTTCACAATCATCGGCATAATATAAATACGCATAATTATCCGCTATGGTAGGATTGCTGGGAATGGTATATATATGTTTCCAGTGATCTGAAACGTAGCCTGTTTCTTCTTGTAGTTCACGCTTAGCTGCTAATAAGGCACTTTCATGTTCGCTTCCTTCAATGCCACCAGCACAAAATTCAGTGGTTACTTTTTTTAGACCATGTCTGAATTGCCGAACAGTTATATATTTATCATCTTTTGTTCTTGCGATAATCACGACAAAGTTTCTTCTTGAATAGTTATAGAAAGGGGAGAATTCCTTTCCGTCTGGAAGAATAAATGACTCTTTACGAAAGTCGATCCATTCATCTTGTACAATATGTTCGGTTTTATTTAATTTCCAATTTAAATCCATTTTTATCACCCAAATTATTATAATCCAAACAAGAAAAGACTTTTTCTGCAAAAAAGTCACACGTCTAAATGACGTGCCCGG
>NZ_JAJDMK010000098.1:0-6367 GCF_020593575.1 Holdemanella sp. DFI.5.55 | reverse complement strand
ACCAGGTTAGGAGTTTCACCTAACTAAATCAACTGCACCGAACTGGCGCACCATAAACAATCCCTCCTCAAGCACATTATTAGTTATTTCCATTCACAAGTAAACCTACTATTAGTAGAATTTAACATAATTAGAAAAAATATGAAAAGCAGAGATACACAACAAATATCTCTGCATACACATACCGACAAACAACCTAATACAAATAAAATTTAAAATAAGCATTCATCCATAAATATCCGTATACATATTATTAAGCTTCTTCACACTTAACTTAATATCATTTTCCAATATACCATATAGTTCTAAGTCTTCTTTTGTCATATTATCTTTATGCTTTACATCACCGTTTTTATCTAAACTATATTCATTTACTGCTGAGTCAGAATTTAAACTTCTATTCTTAGCAATATTAAGTGTTATAAACTTAACATCTCTTCTTATAGTGACTACAGTATTTAAATCATTATCAATTGTTCCAACTATAAACTTGTCTTTATCTAAAATATTTTGATTCCATCCTAAGCCCTGTGGTCTCTCAAACATATAGACATCAAATTTTGTTTTTCCACTTAATAATGAATAATTATCTCCCATTTTTTCAAAACCAAGATTAGTTAGTGCTGTATCAAATGATTTCACAAGGATATCTTGCTTATGGTTTTGGACACCAATATAACCAAGAAAAATTAATCCTATAGAAACCATAGCAAGTGTCCCCAACTTAAACCACTTTAAATGTTTTAGCTTTTTATCAATCGACTGCACAATTTCAATATTATCCTTTAACATATAATCAATTGATATACCTGAATCTTCACTAATCTTTACAAGGGTTTCTAAATCAGGATAATTCTTTTCATTTTCCCAATTTGAAATAGTTTGTCTTGTCACATGATAACGCTGTGCAAATTCTTCTTGAGACATGTGCTCTCGTTCTCTTATTTTAAGTATTGTTCGACCTAGTTTCATAATAACTTCCTCCTTTAGTCACTTTTATTTTAACTTTTGATGTTAAAAAATCTAGCAAATATCACTTGAAGACACCATAATACACGCAAAACTTATTTACCTACTATATTAAATATAAAAAGTTAAGAATTTGTTCAGAATTATGTACGACATAATTTCATAATTAAAAATTATTATTGTAAATGTAAAGAGAGGTGTATGTTTATGGCGGCAAAATCCACAAAATATCTAACAATAGGTGGTATAGCATTTTTATTATTATTCATGTACTTTCTAATATCAAATGGATGTTTAACAGACTCAACAAAGCTTGAGCTATTAATAAAAAGTTTTGGAGTCATGGCTCCAGTATTTTTCCTTACTTTACAAATCATTCAAGTAATCATCCCTATCATTCCTGGTGGTATCACTTGTGGCATAGGAATTATCTTATTTGGTCCTTTTTGGGGATTTATCCTTAATTATACTGGTTCAATGATTGGTTCCATTATTGCTTTTCTAATGGTGAAGCATTATGGACACGACTTTATCTTAAAATTTACTGATCAACAAACATATGATAAATATATCGGTTGGTTAGATAAAGGTAATAAATTTAATAAATTGTTCGCTTTAGCAATTTTAGTTCCTGGATTTCCTGATGATCTACTTTGCATGATTGCAGGTCTTACAAGTATGAGTCTTAAAAAATATATCTTTATTATCGCAACTTGCAAACCTCTTGCATTAATTGCTTATTCATGGGGAGTTAAGGAAATCATTATGAAAATTGGTACAATGTTTTAGTTTTATATTGAAATCAAGTACAAATCAATTCATAATTTATAATTGAAAACAATAAAGGGAGCGTGTTTATATTGGAATACAATATTTTAGTCGTAGAAGATGAAAATGGAATTAGAGAAACTATTAGTATTTTCTTAGAAAATCAAGGATACCATATTTTTACAGCTGAAAACGGTGCTCAAGGGCTAGAAATCATTCACAATAATGATATTCATTTAGCCGTTGTTGATATCATGATGCCCGTTATGGATGGAATGACAATGGTATTAAAATTAAGAGAAAAATATGATATGCCAGTAATCTTTTTAAGTGCAAAGTCAGAAGATATCGATAAAATAAAAGGATTAAACGTAGGAGCTGATGATTATATCACTAAGCCATTTGAACCCTTAGAATTAATTGCTCGTGTAAATTCAAATTTAAGAAGATACAGCCAAATCTTAAAATTAAAACAAGGTTATAAAGAAGAAATACAACAAGAAATTTTACAAGTCGGTGACTTAATATTAGACAAAGATACAAAACAAGTAACCATCCATGGTCAAGAATTACATTTAACTTTAAAAGAGTTTCAAATATTAGAATTGTTAATGAGTCAACCTGGTAGAGTATTTTCGAGTGAACAGATTTATGAAAGTATTTGGAACGAAATTGCTATAAACACTGATACAATTATGGTCCATATTCGACGTTTACGTAAAAAAATTGAAGAAGATCCAAAAAATCCAGAATATATTAAAGTTGTTTGGGGTATTGGATACAAAATTGAAAAATTGTAGGTGATATTATGAAGAAAGGAAAAAATATTTTTACTATCATTCTTACATCAATACTATTAATTATGAGTTTTTCTGCTATTAGCTTATATGATAATGTAAATACCAAAGATATTAATAAATTTAAAGATATTGAATACTATTTTTCTGAAGAATTTCAATATACAACATTAGGATTAACAATGCAGTTGGACTCAAATTACACTCCTCTTCTATTCTCAGATTCGGTAAACAACGAAAACAAAGAATATGTTAAAGACGAATTTAACCATCGATTAGAAGATGTAAAAAGCTTTATGCATATGGATAAAGACTTCTTCTATATCGCAAAAAACACAAATACAAATAAAGTTATTACGAATATCAAGAATTATGATCAAAACACATTTAACATCGATAATTATGGTTATACAATTCATGTTAACTATGATAAAGAAGGTTATTGTACAACAGATGGAAATGTAAGTAACGTATTTTCTAAGATAGAAACAAATGATTTATTTGATAGCTCTGAGTATCGATATGAAAAGCCAACATTTTCAGATAATGACATTTCAGTTAATACTCCCAAAAATATAGATATTCAATATATCTTTTCAAAAAACATTAAATCTTTTGAAGGTCTATCTGGTTATTTAAATTCATGGGAACATTACAATTCCTTTAGCGCAGTCGTATTCTGTGTATTTTCATTGATAATTTTCTTATTTATTCTTTTTTACCCCATTAAATATGTTGAACAAACCCATCCATTTAAGACAATAAAAAAGTGGAGTTTTGAAATCAATTTATTTGCATGGCCAACAATTCTAACTTTAGCCTTTTTAGCAATACTAATGCTTGCAGGAACAACAATAAATGGCCAATTAAATTTTATTTTAAATAGTTTTGGAATTGGATACGGAAATCAACTATTATTCGTTATTAATTTCATTGTTTGGTATTTATCCCTACTATCTATAGCAATTAGTGTTTTCTTGATTAAGTTCATTATAGTTTATGGGCCAATTCATTATTTCAAAGATTATACACTCATTTCAAGAATTCTATCCTATATCAAGCGTAAATTAAACATACTCTCAGAAATTGACCTTACATCACCAATGCATACAACTATAATGAAATACGTTCTCATTAATGGTGCTATTACTATCTTTATCGCATTATGGAGTCCTGCCTTATCCATTGTCTTTACTATCATCTATACATTGTTATTGTTCTTCTATATAAAAAAGAAAACTCAAGAAATTCAAACAGATTACAACACACTATTAGATTCCATCAAAAATATTATTTCAGAAGATTTTGATACGATTACTGAAAAAGATTTTGGGATATTTGAATCAAGTAAAGAAGAACTTAATCAACTTAGTGTAAACTTTGAAAAAGCTATTCAAGAAAAAGTCAAATCAGAAAAGATGAAAACTGAGTTAATTTCAAATGTATCACATGATTTAAAAACACCTCTTACATGTATAAAAAACTATCTAACTTTACTTAAAAATGATGATATTACATTGGAAAATAAACATCATTATTTAGAACAACTTACTCTATATACAAATAGACTAAAGAATCTTATCGAAGATTTATTCGAAATCAGCAAAGTTGATAGTGGTAATATCAACCTGAATCTTCAAGAGTTAGATATTGTTTCATTACTGAATCAAGCTTATCTCGAAAATGAAGAAATGTTAGAATCTAAGAACATTACTTTTATAAGGAAAATCAATATTGAGAAATTACTTGTATTCCTTGATAGTGATAAAACATATCGTATCTTTGAAAACTTATTTACAAATATTAATAAATATGCCCTACCAGGTAGTCGCGCATATTTAACAATGACGGAATTAGATAATAGTTTTGAAATCGAGTTTTCAAATATTTCAGAAGTTCCAATGGATTTTACTTCAGAAGAAATCACAGAACGATTTGTTCGCGGTGATAAGTCTCGTTCTAAACAAGGAAGTGGTTTAGGTCTAGCAATCGCTCGTAGTTTTACAGAAGCTCAAGGTGGGTTGTTTGATATTACGATTGATTGTGACCTGTTTAAAGTGAAGATTACATTTCCTAAAAGTCTAGAAAACCAAAAAGGAATTATTACAAAATAAAAATCAGCCATCTCATTCAATTATGATATACTACACCTTACTAATAGGTATCATATCATACGAAGATGGCTTTTTTTGTTAAGAAATTGTTCAGCTTTTTATCAGATATTAGTTAAGACCTTTTCTCTATACTTTAAATAGAAAGAAGGATGATTTATATATGTTAACCGTTATTATGTCGATAATTAGTTTTATATTTATATTTAGCTTTTTCATTTATGAATTCAATAAAACAAGCTTAAATAGTGTTGTTAAAATTCTTTTAGCAACTCTACTATCAATTCCATCGTTAAAACTCAACAGTGTCTTATTTATATTTGAAATACATTTTATTGTAATCACCATCATATTTGAATTCTTGTTCAATAAAATTATAAAAAGTGATAATACAAAGTATAAAAAGCTTTATATGTACATCCCTATTCCTTTAATTCTCTCAATTTGTTTGATGTATTTTGGTTCTTATAACATGAATCACATTTTAAAAACACAATATAATATCGATACGTACAAAACATTAAGTAAAGATTATAAAATTGCGATGATTGCTGACCTCCACTATCCTACATCTACAAATAAGAAAGACCTTAATCGATTGGTAAATCGAATTGCAGATGAGAAACCAGATTTTGTCATGTTGTGTGGTGATATTATTGATGAGAATACAGATTCACAAGAAAGAATCGAAACATTTGAAACACTAGGAAAACTATCAAAATTATCACAAGTATTCTATGTTTACGGAAATCACGACACAGGTAAACACTCATTTTATAATCGTATTCCTAGTAATAAGTTAGAATCGCTTATTGAGAATTATGGTATTCATGTTTTAAACGATGAACAAACCCTATTAAATGATGAAATATCAATTATAGGTAGAAAAGATTATAGTTTACATCAACGACGTGACATAAAATCTTTTGAGATAAATACAGATACTTATAACATTGTAATTGATCATCAACCTAAAAACCTAGAAGATTGCTCACAAAGTAACATTGATTTACATCTATCTGGTCATACGCATGCTGGTCAAATATTCCCTCTTTATTATATCTATGAACTACTTAATATAAACGAACTCAACTATGGTCAAAAATATATCAATCTTATGTCAGCTATCAATACATCAGGCGTATCTGGATGGGGCTTTCCTATCCGAACTGAGCACCATAGTGAATTTGTTATTGTCAATATACTATAAAATTGATAATAATATTATACTATTTTTACAAACTTCACTCATACTCTCTATGCACCAGAGTTCAATTTACATTGAACTCTTTTTATTTTGGATTTGCAAAAATAACTCCTTGATATCTTTTAGACAATTCATTTAATGTTAATTTCTCTGTATGTAATGACTGTTTCCATTGGAAACATCAATGTTTACAATTGGACTTTCCACACAATACTTCCTATCATTAAACAGTAGAGATAACTTCCAAATTTCTGCTCCATATTGTTTCGTTTTACATACTGACTTGATTCAATTACCGTCTTTTTAGATATAAGCTTATTCATAAACAGAAATAGGAAGAATGACGTTTTTGATGACTGACTCAAAGGTCTAAAAAGAGCTACGCCATTTCTTCTCTAAGACTTTGTTCTTATTACATGCCTGAAAAAAGAAAAAGCCATTTATGCTAGTATATTTATAAGACAGGTAAAACATCTCGAATTTGATTTGATAAGGAACCAATCACATTAAAAATA
>NZ_JAJDMK010000097.1:0-6658 GCF_020593575.1 Holdemanella sp. DFI.5.55 | reverse complement strand
GTATTTTCAAACTTTTTCATAAAAAATACTTGAATTTTATATAGTTAGCTCCCTACGAAAAGAAAAGAGACAAAAATATTTGTCCCCTATTTGTACGTTTATTATAGTTCAACTCGAAATGAATTACTACATCTTTTGAAATTCTTTCATATATTCCACAAGAAAATCAGCCGTAGCCTCCACCATTTCTTTGCCCCATTCATACGTTGCATATTTAGGATGATCCTTGCCAAACCAGCCATTATCACTACTTAAACGATTGCTTCTAGGAACTGGAATATCCACGCCTTTAAAGTTTACGGTTTGTGCATTGGAAGCTGTTAATTGAGGTGTAAACTGATTTAAATTTGAATCTTCAATCTTATCCTTTTGAACTAAACTTTCATCCACATACAACATAGCTGCCGTTTCCTGACCTGCACCATGGCCTCCGGCCCATTCTGGATTGATTTTTCCAGCAATAGTCCACCAGTCAAAAATTGTACCCACAGCTCCCTTCTTATATAAATGACGACATACTTTACTTAATGCATGTGTGTTTCCTCCATGTCCATTTAAGAACACAAAATGTCGAGCACCACAATCATATAGTCGATCACTGATTCTTTTCATAACCATTTCTAATAAATCACTACCAATTGAAATTGTACCCGTGTATTCTGTATGAAAATCGGCATCCCCATAAGGTAAGGTTGGGCAAATCAATACATCACTTTGTTTTTCAATTAGTTCTAAAATCTTATTAGGAATCATAGTATCTGTTCCTAATGGATTGTGGATTCCATGATTTTCAGTACTCCCCGTTGTAAGTATCACCATATCATGATCCTTAAAATATTCTTCGCAATCTTTCCAACTCATTCTTTCAAGTCGCATAACTTCACTTCCTATCTTTATATATGTATAATACTCCTATCGAAAGGAAAATTTCTATGGATATTAAAATTTTATTGTTTATACAAGAAAACATTCGTCACTACATACTCACACCCTTCTTCACCTTGATCACAAACGAATACTTTTTATATATTCTTCTAGGAATCGTATTGATTTATATGTTCAAGAAAAATGAAGATACTAGAAGACTCGCAAAAGAAACAATTATTGCCTTTTTGATTTGTACCGTATTATTCGTCGTATTAAAACTCATATTTCAAAGACCTAGACCCTTTGATGCGTTTAATGAACTTATTCCATTAGTGGATAAACCTAGTGATTATTCATTTCCATCTGGACACACCGCATCTGCCTTTATTTGTGCCTTTATGGTATATGATGGTCTTCCTAAGAAGTATAGTATTCTAATTTTCATACTCGCAATCCTTGTTGCGTTTTCTAGACTCTATGTGGGTGTTCATTATCCAACGGATATTCTTGCAGGCATTGTGCTTGCGTACATCGTTTATAAATTCATGAAAAAGACTATGTCAACTAAATGACATAGTTTTTTTGTGGGCATATAATAAAAACAGATATAAAACGAGTTAACATTACACAAAAAAAGGAGGATTATTGTATGTTACACGAAGTATCTTTTACATCTTATAATGAACGCGATCAAGTGCAAGCTTGGATTTATGTTCCTGCATGTAAGCCAAATGGAATCGTTCAATTAATTCACGGATTTGGCGAACACTCAAGACGCTATATCCATATGATTTCGGCTTTTCTAGATGCTGGTTATATTGTAGCCGCTGATGATCATGTAGGTCATGGAAAAACCGCAATGGTGAATAATGTCTGGGGTGACTGGGGAGATAAAGGATGTCACACCATGATGGAAGATGAACACACATTAAAGAAAATTGTATGTGAGAAGTATCCAAATTTACCTTACTTCTTATTTGGTCACAGTATGGGTTCATTTATCACAAGAGATTTTATCGCAAAATACGGAAATGAATTAAATGGTGCAACAATTTGTGGTACAACAGGCATTTTCCGTGGTGCTAAAGAAGTTAAAGAAAAATTGAAAGAAATCATTGATGCAGGCCACGGTGAAGAGTCTGATCCAAATGTTGTAGGCTCACTTATGGGCTGGATGTGCGAACGTTGTGGTGAAGTTCAAATTGGAAATGAATGGATTTGCCATGATCCATACGTACAAAAGGACCATGCGCAAGATCCATTTGATGCCTTCACAAGACCTACTAGCAATCGTTCTATTTATGATTTTATCCAAATGATGCTTACAATTGAAGGAACTCAATGGGCCAAAAAAGTACCTAAAAAATTACCTATTTACAATATTGCTGGTGATCAAGATCCAGTTGGCGAATATGGTCTAGGAGTATGTCAAGTCAGTAACTGGCTTGTAGAAACTGGACATCATGTCACAACTAAATTATATTCTGGCTATCGTCATGAAATTCATAATTATGCAGAAATCAAAAATGAAGTTGAAGCCGGAATTATTGAATTTATGAATTCAAATTTATAAGGGTGTAATTCAATTTACACCTTTTTCATTAAAGGAGCTAACTATGTTTAAGACAATGCGAAGATTCAAACAAAAATTATCTGAAGAAAAAATTTATAGAGATACTTACCAATGAACCTCATGGCGTATTATCTTTAATCAGTGATACGGGATACCCCTATGGTTTTCCTATTACACATTGGTACGATGAAAAAAAACGGACATATCTATTTTCATGGAGCAAAAGAAGGACATAAAATGGATTGTTTAAAACAACGTGATAAGGCTAGTTTTTGTGTCATGGATAAAGGTTTTAAAAAAGATGGTGAAATCGTAAGTGATCCAGCTGGTATTAATAATGATGGTAAATGATCCAGATAAAGTCAAAGAAATATGTACGCAACTCTGCCTAAAATTTACCGACGATCAAAATTATATTGATCATGAATTAAAATATTCCGGACCTAGTGTACAATGTTTTGAACTCATCCCTGATTATATATCTGGAAAAATCATTAAGGAATCTTAATTGAGTTTAGCATGCAGTAATGTTACTATTAATACGATAAAGTTGAGGAAGTATTATGGCAACACCAGCAACATTAGAACAATGGAAAGAACTCTATGATTTGGCTATTGAAATCACAAAATTAAGGCCTTGGAACTCATATTGGGACATGGATTTAATTGCAGTAGAAACAAAGAAAAATGAAGAGCCAAACTTCGTATCCATTATGGGTAAAAGTGGAACATGCACAGGTATCAGTGTTTATCGAGGCATGGAAGGTTATAGTGATTTTTGCCAAATCTGCAATGACGACTATAATGTACCTGCAACGTTTGTGATGTCCGATCAAAACTGCATTACTTGTTATTGGGGAAATCGTGATGAAATCGATGATGAAATGTATTCAATTATCAAACAATTAGGTCTTCGTTTTCGTGGCAATGGGAACTGGATTTATTTTAAAACTTTTGAAAAGAAAAGTTTTCCAAGCCTTCCAAACTATGGTGAAATCAAAATGTTGATTGAAACCTATAAAGGATTGATTGAAACATTAAAACATGAAGATTATCAAGAGTCCATCTTTGAAGGAGGAGATATTCTTTACACACAAAAATATAAAGATGGAAATTGGTTCTCTTATACTGTACCTAGGCCTATGGAACCAGAACGTTATAATACGATTCTTGTCAATGATTCAAATCTAATTGATTATTTTAAAAATATAAAGGATGGAGATTTAGAACTTGCGATTGATATGGATTATATGATGGTTCCCACAAATGATGAAGGTTTTGAAAGGCCCATCAATCCATTAGCCTATATAGTATTTGATTTAAGAAATAACCAAATTTTACACTTTGATTTAATTCACCCAGATCAAGAAGATTATGAAGTCATTATGAATAATTTTTTGGGTGCCATCGAACATTTTGGTAAGCCTAAACATGTATATGCCAGAAATCCATATATTCTAAATTGGCTTGATTTTATTTGTGAGAAATTAGATATTCCTCTAGTTAAAGATAATTTGGAAGAAATCGATGATATTTTTAATATGTTAAAACATATGGATATGGAGTAATGAAATGAAAAAGGAACTACAAAAACAAATGGATTCTATGATGAATATGACAATGGAAGCCATCACAAACAACAAGAAATTAGAACCTGCATTAAATGAATTATTCAAATATGCACCACAAGATGAAAAATATCAATTCATCTTACTTCATGAAATCGCCAATCAATATCTACATGAATTATTAGATATTGATTCTGAATTCCACGATTATTCTTTTGAAGAAGGTATAAAGATTTGTATAGAAGAAAAAACGGACTATTTAAAGGAAAGATTTCAAATTTGTACCATTCAGTTTCAATTGGACGACATCACAAGAACCATCACATTCCCTAAAAGACTTCCATTAGCAGATATGACATATTTTGTGATGTCTAGTTTAGACATAGTATGCAGCTATGATTTCATGATCAATTGTGAAGGCATTGATTATTCTACTGAAGAAATGCAGATTTGTTCCATTGCCGATTTATGTTTAGAAAAGAGTGATATGTTCTTACTATCCTTCTTCGATTCTGGAACAGACGAATTTTATCCTGTAACTGGAAAGCTCATCAATGAAGAGCTGAATAATAAAGAAATTGAATTGGAACGCATTCAAGTTATTGAAACTCAAAATGAAGGACCTTGGGTAGAAGAAAACGAACGCCGTACTTTAGAAGAACAAAATGATCAATTGGTTTCTGGATTCTTCTTTAATAAGATGTTCTATGAAAGACCCGATCTATTTGAAGAATTAGAAAATGGTAAAGACATCGAAGAATTACTTTTCCAAATGATTGATGAAGAATTAAATGATGATGTATTTGATACAGATTTATTAAACTAAAAAGGATCGATTTTCGATCCTTTTCCTTTGGCTTGTAACGAATAAGAGAAAAGAGCAATTTTACAAGCCATGATATATTATTCTTCATATTTTAATGCATCTTTGCCACGAGCTCCTGTTGAGATACGAACAACATCCGCAACATCGTAGACAAAGATTTTTCCATCCCCAATATTTCCAGTATACAATGCCTTTTTAGCTGCCTTAACAACATCTGCTACAGGAACTTCACTTACAACAACTTCAACCTTTAATTTAGGAAGCAATTCCATATTTACTTTAGCACCACGATAGTAGCTTGTTTGGCCCTTTTGCACACCACAACCAGATACTTTTGTGACCGTCATACCACCAATACCAATTTCATTCAATGCAGTCTTAATCTTATCAAATTTCTCAACCTTAGTAATAATAACAACCTTTGAAATAGAACCATCACTATGAATAACTTTTGTAGGTACGGCATCATCCAATTCTACACTTGGAGTGTAGCTAGAATCTTGAATTGTTTCTAAATAATCACCAGGAACATCGGCTTCTAAGGCAAAACCTGCATATGCACTTTCCAATCCATGTTCCATTTTATCAAGACCCACAATTTCTTCATGTGCACTAACACGTAATCCAACAGTCTTTTTAATAATGTAGAAAGTAATAAACATAGTTACAACAGTCCATGCACCAATTGCCAATAAACCTAATAATTGAACGCCTAATAAATGGAATCCACCGCCATAGAATAATCCTTGTGCTTCAGGCATTGTATCTGTACCACACGCAAATAATCCAACACAGATTGTTCCTAATAAACCATTTCCAAAGTGTACGGCAACAGCTCCTACTGGATCATCTACTTTTAATTTATAATCCAACAACCATACAATGAAACAAACCATACATCCAGATAAGATACCAATCACAAATGATCCAAATACGTTTACGGCATCACATCCTGCAGTAATCGCTACTAAACCTGCCAATGAACCATTTAAACACATCGCAACATCTGGTTTTCCATATTTAATCCAAGTAATCAACATAACTGTACATGTCGCAACGGCAGGTGCTACTGTAGTTGTCGCAAAGATTGTAGCTAACTGAATACCATTTGTAGCAGCTGCACCATTGAATCCATACCAGCCAAACCATAAGATGAAACATCCAAGTGCACCAATTGTTAAGCTGTGACCTGGAATTCCTCGTGGAGTTCCATCTTTATCAAACTTACCAATTCTTGGGCCTAACATCCATGCACCAATTAAAGCGGTTAAACCACCAACATAGTGAATGGCAGCACTTCCGGCAAAATCATGGAAGCCTAGGCTACTCAGCCAACCGCCACCCCATACCCAGTGTGCTTCAATTGGATATACAATTAAACTAATCACAAAACTATAGATACAATAAGAAATAAATTTTGTTCTTTCTGCCATGGCCCCAGAAACAATGGTTGCAGCTGTAGCACAGAACACTAAGTTGAATGTAAAACTTGACCAGTTTGTTCCGGCAAAATCTGTCAATGGACTTTCTCCCCATCCAACAAGTCCCGCAAAATCTTGTCCCATCAATAGGCTATAACCAATAATCAAGAATGCGACAGTTCCTAAACAGAAATCCATTAAGTTTTTCATAATGATATTACCGGCATTCTTGGCTCTTGTAAATCCGGCTTCAACCATCGCAAATCCGGCCTGCATAAAGAATACAAATGCAGCTCCGATTAGGTACCATATTCCAAATACCTCTGTTAAAATCTTCTCCATAATATTCCCTGGTATATTGTAATTGACCCATCTAGCTGGTCATTTACAACATACATCTCCT
>NZ_JAJDMK010000096.1:0-6777 GCF_020593575.1 Holdemanella sp. DFI.5.55 | reverse complement strand
GTTGGGCTTGCCCCTGCGAAGATAGCTAGCTGCCGGGTCCTTTTTTTTGCCTTTTATATTCAAAAGCCAAGTCTTTTATTTACTTAGACTTGGCTTTTTTCGTACATAAATATTTAGATATATTTTAAAATAACATTATATGTTTTTAGTAATTGTTAACAAAATGTCAAATGTTTCACAAACATTTAATAAGTTATAAATCTTTTTTACCTAAAAGCGTTTTCAGGTCAATTTACTCTTTTTTTAACAATATTTATGTGGTATATTTATGATGATTAATAATGAGTCTATGGAGGACATATTATGGTTAAAAGAATTGGTATTTTGACTTCTGGTGGTGATTCACCGGGAATGAATGCTGCAATACGCGCGGTAACACGTGTTGGATTAAATAGTGGTCTTGAAGTATTTGGTATTTACAATGGTTATAAAGGAATGGTTGAAGGTTATATTGAACCATTAACTCGTGAAACTGTTGGAGATATCGTAAACAGAGGTGGAACTATATTAGGATCAGCTCGTTTACCAGAATTCAAGGACATCGAAGTCAGAAAAAAAGCAATCGCTCAATTAAAAAAGAGAGGTATTGAAGCCGTCGTGGTTATTGGTGGTGATGGTTCATATCGTGGAGCATTATCTTTAACTGAAATGGGCATTAACTGTATCGGATTACCTGGTACAATTGATAACGATATTACTTGTACAGATTATACGATTGGTTTTCAAACAGCTTTAGAAACTGTAGTTGAATGTGTTGATAAACTAAGAGACACTTCTAATTCACATCACCGTTGTTCTATTGTTGAAGTTATGGGAAACCGTTGTGGAGACTTAGCGTTATGGTCAGGTATTGCTTGTGGTGCCGAAATTGTAGTAACAAGTGATACAGGATTTGATGAACAAGATGTCTTAGATCGTTTAAGAGATATCGATATTATTAAAAAGAAAAAACACTCGATTGTTGTAATTAGTGAAAAGATTACTGATGTAGATCAATTTGCAAAAAAGGTTAGTTTGAATACGGGCTTTTCAGGAAGAGCAACTGTTTTAGGCCATATTCAACGTGGGGGATCTCCATGTCCATTTGACCGTTTGTTAGCATCACAAATGGGGGAAAAAGCTGTAGATTTATTGATGCAAGGCATTGGTGGACAATGTATTTCAATTCGTGATAACAAGATTATTTCTTATCCAATTGAAGAAGCATTGAGCATGCCACAAGAATCTCGTAAACCACTAATGAATTTATTTGATCGTTTGGTTTAGGATATATTAGAAGGAAGGATATACATATGAGCAAAAAAACAAAAATTATTTGTACTATTGGTCCAGCTAGTGAGAGCAAAGAAGTTTTAACAAAACTTGTTGAAGCTGGAATGAACATCGCACGTTTAAATTTCTCTCATGGAGACTATGAAGAACATGCGGAACGTGTTAAACGTATTCGTGAGGTTAGTAAAGAAACAGGAAAACCTATTGGTATTTTATTAGATACTAAAGGTCCTGAAATTCGTTTAGGTGATTTCGAAAATGGTGGATGCAATTTTGTTGAAGGTGACGAAATCGATTTAGTAAAAGATGAAGTTTTAGGAAACCACGAAAGATTTACATTACGTTGTCCGGAAGTATTTAACGACGTTAAAGTTGGTGATTACATTTTAATGGATGACGGAAAAATGAAAGTCACTTTTACTGAAGTAACTCCTGATCGTATTCATGGTGTTGTAAACAACCCTCACTTCTTAAAGAGTCGTAAAGGATGTAATTTACCAGGCATTAAGTTAAGTATGCCATTTATTTCTGAAAAAGATGAATCAGATATTCGTTTCGGATGTAAAATGGATGTTGACTATATTGCAGCAAGTTTTACTCGTCGTAAAGATGATGTATTAGCAATTCGTCAAATTTTGATTGATGAAAATAAAGATATGATTCAAATTTTCCCTAAAATTGAAAACCAGGAAGGTTTTGATAACATCCGCGAAATCTTAGAGGTTGCAGATGGAGTAATGGTTGCTCGTGGAGATTTAGGTGTAGACGTAAGTTTAGAATTAGTACCTATTTATCAAAAACGTATGATTGCTGCTGCAAACGAAGTTGGTAAACCAGCTATCACTGCAACACACATGTTAGAATCTATGCAGGAAAATCCTCGTCCAACACGTGCAGAAGCAAGTGACGTGGCTAACGCTATTATGGATGGAACAGACTGTATCATGTTATCTGGTGAATCAGCTGCAGGTCATTACCCAGTTGAATCTGTTCAAACAATGACTAAGATTGCAAATGCTATTGAACCAATGATTCCTTATAAAGATCGTTTGAAAGCTAATGTTAAATCAAGTAAACGTACTTTAAACGATGCAATTGGTATTTCAGTAGCTGATACTGCATTGGCAATTGATATTAAATGTATTATTGCATTTACACAAAGTGGAAATACAGCTCGTCGTCTAGCTAAATTCCGTCCATGTGCTCCAATTTTAGCTGTTACATTTGATGAAGTGACTCAACGTAGTTTATTACCAGTTAATGGTGTAACTCCAGTCGTTTCAAATATTCAAAATAATAAAGAAAATGATATTGATTTAGCTCGTAACTTAGCATTACAAGCTGGATTCAAAACAGGAGATCACATCATTGTTGTTGCTGGATATCCAATCGGATCAGGCAACACAAATATGATGCGTATTGCTCAAATCTAGTTAACATTGCCCTCATTTTGAGGGCTTTTTAATACAAAAAAGCTGTGGGTTATTCCACAGCTTTTAATGAATCAACCATTTGAATGTTATTTAATTTTTTATGCATGCACAAATTGATGATTGCATTGAAAACAATTGTCATCACAAAACTAATCACATAAGATATTGAATTGATTGTTCTACCAAACATAATATCATCCATTTCAGCTAAGTTCATAATTAAGTGATGTAATGCTACACCAATTACTAAACCAATCAATGAACCTAAAATAGTTAATAGAACGGTTTCACGATTGATATATGCATCTACCTCTTTTCTTGTAAAACCAAGAACTTTAATTGTTGCAATCTCACGTTTTCTTTCGGAAATATTAACATTGCTTAGATTGTATAAAACTACAAATGCAAGACATGCTGCTGAAATAACAAGTACAACAACGATATAGGAAATACTACTAATCATGTCTTTAAAGTTTTTTTGTAGAGATGAATAGAAAGTTACGCTTTGCACACCGTCAATATTCATAATTTTATTACCTAAATTTCGTTCAAACTTCTTAGTTGTTTTTTTAGACTTAATTAAGTAAATATGCGTTGTTTTTGCATTTGTATTCCAACTCTTGTATAACGATTCACTTGCATAGATGTGGTGACCAACATAATTTGTAAATACACCCTTGATTTTAGCTTTAATAACTTTATTATTGGTATCTTTTAATGTAATCATGTCTCCAGCCTTTTTGTTCAATTTAGTAGCCATTTTTTGAGATATTAATACTGAAGAATCATCAAGATCAAATTCTTTGTTACCGTTAAATAAAGTACAGAAATCTTTAAATTTATCATGATTTGAAATAATATGGACCGTAGTAGAAAGGTCTTTATTGTCAATCTTCGTAGTTACCGCAAGATGATCTTCCTCATATACATCTTTAACCCCCTTTAAAGAATGTATTTGAGATGTCATTTCACTTGATTTGGCTGAAATTGTGGCATCATAGTGATAGATGACATTATATTGTTGGTTTACAATATCTGAAATACTATCATTGATACCAAAGCCAGCCACTAATAAGGCAGAACATCCTGCAATTCCTATAATAGTCATGAAGAATCGTTTTTTATAACGGAAAATATTTCTTGCGGTTACCTTCTGTAAGAAAGACAAACGTTTCCATATAAGTGGAATTTTTTCAAGCATAATTTTCTTACCAGCTTTTGCAGCTTTAGGACGCATTAACTGACTAGGCATTTCAAATAATTCACTATAAATAGAATATAGTGTGGCTAGTAAAGTAATACCAGTTACAGAGCCACTGGCTAATAAGATAAGACCAGGCTGGAATAAAAAATGAATTTTTTCAATGTTATATAAAGTGTTCCAAGCATTAAAGATGACAGTTGGGAACAAATACATTCCTAAAGAACATCCTAAAATAGATCCTAAAACACTTGCACTAAATGCATAGATTATATATTTAAGTGCAATATGACTTTTTGAATAACCAAGAGCTTTTAAAGTTCCCATTTCATTTCTTTGTTCATCAACCATTCTTGTCATCGTTGTCATGCAAACTAGAGCAGCCACTAAGAAGAAGAATACAGGGAATACTTTGGCAATACCATCCATACGGTCTGCACAGGCTCCATAATCACGATAAGAATAATGGGAGTCACGATCTAAAACAATCCATTTACCTCTCATCTTATCAATTTCTTCTTGTGCCTCATTTATTTCTTTTAAGGCATCGTGTTTTCGAACATTAAACTCTGCTTTAGATAGTGCTAGCTTTTCAATGTTTGAATTTATTGCATTTTTGGCATCTTGAATTTTGGATACTCCATCCTCATATTGAGATTCACCATTTATTAAATTAACATAGGCACTGTTTAATTGATTTTTTGCATTTAATAACTGATTTAACTGAGATTGTAATTTAGCCTTTTTTGCGACACCTGCTTGGATTTGGTCGATCGCATCCTGAAGTTGTGGTATAGCCGCTTCTAACTCAGCTTTTTTAGCTATTGTACTGTCAATTTCAGCGATTTTTCCTTGCAGATATACTTTTCCATTGTTTAGGTTTTCAATTACTTTATTCTTTATAGCTTCAGATGATTCATCTGTAGTAGGTGTGTTTTGAGCCTTTTCAATTGAGATGTCTATCAAATGAATAGAATCTTGAATCATTTTACGTTGCATATTAAGGTCATCCATTGCGGCATTAATTTGATTCAAACCATTTTCAGCTTGTTCTTTCTGAGACAATAACTCAGGAAGTTTTTGTTCACTCTCTTCAATTTGAGCAATCGCATTTTGTAAAGTAGGAATATTATCTAATAATTGTAAATTTGCATAATATTCATTCCACCATTGATCAATTTGATTTTTAGAATTCTGAAGCTTAATTTCATTACTTTGAATCTCTGCAAGCCCCGAATCAATCTTATCTTGAGCATCATTTAATTTATTTTCTGCATCATTCAATTCATCGTTTGCTTCCTGTTTTTTTCCATCTAATTCAGATTGATAAGACTGAATACGTACATCGATTTGTTTGTTTGCGATTTTTTTGATTCTTTTTAATACAGGATCAACAACATCAAAATATGCATCGCTATAACAATCTAATTCTTTTGCACCCTTAACACAAACATCAACTTCTGTATAATAATCCTTTAAAACATTTGAATTTTGTATATATATAAAAGAGTTTACCGTTCCTGATCCAATATTACTTGATCCTTTCTCATAAGATAAGTAATTCGGATTATAACAAGTACCTACAATTTTATATTTTGTGTTTTTCAAGGAGTTAGATAAAGCTTCATCTGTACCACTCTGTAATTTGATTGTATCTCCAATATGGAAAGTACCATATAATTTATTTGTAGCAGAGCTAGCCTCAATCAAACACTCATTTTCTCTTTCAGGCATTCTTCCTTCGACTACACGGATCTTATTCATCTTTTGATCAATCTCATAAGAAATGACTTTAATAACCATTTGTGTTGAATCAATCTGAGACAATGTATCCATTGAAAAGTTTGGCTGTACGGATTTGACACCTTTTAATTTTTGAATGGCCTTTACATCTTTCTTGGTAAGTCCCAAAGTTGAATAGATTTGTATATCTTGAACATTATATGTATCAAAATACATATCGGCACTGTTTTTCATATCCGGTGCACTCGCTTTAATGCCGGCAAAGAATGCCACACCAATTGCGACAATACAAAGGATAGATAGAAAACGACCGAGGGAGATTTTAATTTCACGGAAAATATCTTTTAAATAAGAAGAAGGCATATTAATACTCTATGTCATTTACATCCATAGGATGCTCATTACATGTAATACTTTCAATTTTTCCACTACGAACTTTAATGACCTTATCTCCCATTGGTGTTAATGCTAAGTTGTGGGTAATAACTATGACAGTTTTATTTTGCGTTCTACACGTATCTTGTAAGACCTTAAGAACTTGTTTACCTGTTTGATAATCCAAAGCACCTGTGGGTTCATCACAAAGTAAAAGCTTTGGGTTTTTAGCTAATGCCCTTGCGATTGCAACACGCTGCTGCTCACCGCCAGAAAGCTGGCTAGGGAAGTTGAACATTCTATCTTTTAGTCCAACAAGTTCTATAGTTTCATCTGTATCAAGTGGTTTCTTACAAATTTGTGTTGCAAGTTCAACATTTTCGCGAAGAGTAAGATTTTGAACTAGATTATAAAACTGAAAAACAAATCCAACATCATATCTTCTATAAAGTGTCATATCCTTTTCTTTATAAGAACTGATTTCACGACCATCTACAATGATTCTTCCTTCACTGACAGTATCCATTCCACCCAGTAGATTTAGGATAGTACTTTTACCAGCACCACTGGCTCCTGCGATAATCACAAACTCGCCTTGTTGTATTTCAAAACTCACATTATCTAAGGCATGTATGTCGACTTCGCCCATATGATAAGTCTTTTTTACATTTTCAAAAGAAATGAAAGCGCTCATATAAATCACCTGTTATGAAGTGACCTTTGTCAAGACAAAATTACACTCATATTCTAAAA
>NZ_JAJDMK010000095.1:0-6793 GCF_020593575.1 Holdemanella sp. DFI.5.55 | reverse complement strand
ATGGTGAATTGAAGATTGTTGTTCCTAAGGAATCACCTAAACAGATTGAAGAAAACAAATTTATCCCTATTGAATAAGGTATCAGGAGGCGATATTTATGAAGTACTATCCAATGTTTGATTTATTTGATGATTTCTTTACAGGAAACACTACAAGTGATGTCATGAAGACAGATATTGTGGAAAAAGATGGAAACTATGAAATGAGCATGGAACTTCCTGGAGTTAAAAAGGAAGATATCCAGATGGAATTGAAAGATGGATATTTGAAAGTAACTGCTACACATGGTTCGAACACAGAAGACAAGGATGAAAAAGGTCGTGTCGTTCGTAAAGAACGTGTTAGTGGATCTTATTCAAGAAGCTTCTATGTTGGTGAAGGTATTCATCAGGAAGATGTTAAGGCATCCTTTGACAATGGTGAATTGAAGATTGTTGTTCCTAAGGAATCACCTAAACAGATTGAAGAAAATAAATTTATTCCAATTGAATAACTGTAAGAATACGCCTAAATGGTGTATTCTTTTTTTTAAGGAGATATTATGAAGATAGAGGTAATAGATGAGAAGCGTTTAAATCATATTCATTATTGCAGAATACATAAAGAGAATAATCAATTGTCTGGTTCTTTTTGGGTTCCTTCCAAATCAAAATCTAAGAATAAGAAGATGTTTAGTATCGAATTAAATGATAGTGATTTTTTGGTTTGCGATCCTGAACATATTTTTAAACAAAAGATTTCAGGGAATAAGCCTAGTGAATGTATTCTAAATTTGATGAATATATTGATTCAAGAGGATATGGAGTTTCTTCAAAAACTTGAAATGAAACTTGAAAGAATAGAAGATCAGTTAATGTCACATACGGGGTCTCATTATGAGTCGCAAATCTTTGAAATGAGGAAAACGATTAGTACTTTTGATTCGTATTATGATCAGATGATTGAAGTGGTACAAAATTTACAGGAATTTTATAAGGGTTTTGAAACATTAGAGAAAAGACTAACACGTCTATCGAATGTTACGGATCGTTTGGCAGAGTATTCCATTCAGCTTCGTGAAATGCATCAAACACAAGTGGAGATGCGTCAGAATCAAATCATGCAGTTTTTGACAATTGTGACTACCATCTTTATGCCATTAACATTAATTACTGGATGGTATGGTATGAATTTTAAGGCTATGCCAGAATTAGATACTTCCTATGGATATTTCATTGTGATGGTAGTTTGTATATTGATTATTATTTTAGAAGTGATTTACTTTAAAAAGAAAAAATGGTTTTAACTATAAAAAGCGCTTGTTTCAGTGTATGATTTTGGTAGAGAGCAGGTGTTAGTATGTCTGTGAATATTCGTATTATGCAGAAGGGTTTCTTTCGTAGAAAAAAATTTATAATCGATGATTTAGTTAAACTGTCTCACTTATCTTTTGGGGTTATGGATGAAAATTGTCAATTAATTCCGAATCAGATAGGGGATCATACAATCTTATTTGATCACAAATATCTTCAAAGAGGAATTGAAATCTATATTCAAAATCATGATATTTGTCTGAATTTAAGTCTTCCTACAAGTATGGATGAAATTCAGTTGTTTTATTATTTAGTGAAAGTATATTGTGAATATATGGATACTGATGAATTTGTGAAAGACGATTGGCTAATGAACATAAAGGATATTGATTTGCAGATGGCGTATGATAAAAGAACGAGCGCCGATGCACTTATGGACTTGAAGAGTAAACTATCGAATCATAAGTATTTTGAAATCTTTGGCATTCTTCATCCGATTTCAATTGGGGAAAATGAATTGAATGATTTTGGCACAGATTTAGATTTGTTTGGACAATATCTACATAATCAACAAGCTTTGGATGCATATTATGCCACGCCAAGAATCTATAATGTACATGGTAGAAGAATTGGTATGTATGCACTAGGAGTTGATATACTAACGATTCTTCCGGTAGAGCCTTATGTGGTATTGAATCAAATTGAAGGGATAGAAGAATGGTATGTATTTATGAATGACAGCCTTGTGAAGTATCGTGATTTAATGAGCTTCATTAAAAAGTTTGATTATTATGATGCCAATCATAGAATGGTATGTTTATCGAAAGAAGAGATTTCAGAGGTTTTAAATACGCTTGCTATACAAAAAATATGAGCAGCTAATCAAATAGCTGCTCATTAACTGTATCTAGCGTTCCTTGAAAGAAATCATTTTTTCCTCCACCACGAACTGGATGTCTTTCTTTGAGTTGTAAGAATATATCTTTAGAGTTGGTCATGAACCGATAATTATCTTTTTGTTTAGAAACAAGTAAAACATAGTTGTCACTAAAAGATACAAGCTTATTGTAGTAATACAATTGTGTATCTCGATCGAGTTCATCACATAGAATAATTTGATTTTCTTTATGTTCAATGATTAAGTGATCGATCATCTCTTTGTTTAATTGTTTGATTCTTTGTTTCAAAGCATAATTTTCATCTAATACGCGTTGTACATTGAATGATAAAGCTTCAATGTTTGAAGACAATTGATTGGAGATTTGAATAGACTGATCATGTTTTAAGACATAGTCTTCATAGGCAAGTTTTCCGCATAAGAAGAATAGGCGTGTGCCTTTTTTGATCTTCATCGATTTAATGATTTTAAACAATCCCACTTCAATAGTACTTTTTACATGGGGTGCGCAACATGCGCATAAATCTACATCTTCAATTTCGACAAGGCGTGGTTTGTCTAAGTCAAGTTTTGCACGATATTCCATGTTGGAATAATCCTCTAAGTAATAGGACTTAACAGGTTTATTTGAAAAGATGACAGAATTCACTAAAGCTTCAATTCTTTTAATTTGATCATTATTTAAGTCCATCGCATAATCGGCTGTAATTTCATTGTATCCTAAATGAAATCCAACATTATCCACATGAAATTCTTTGTGTATCAATCCAGAAAGAATGTGTTCTCCTGTATGATGTTGCATATTGGTGTAGCGATGAGTCCAGTCAATAATACCTTGTACATCACCATTTAATGCAGAGTGCGTATAATGATGGATTTCATCATTTATGATTTGTACATCCACCACATCAATACCATTTAACGTTCCTTTGTCACATGTTTGTCCACCTTCTTCAGGAAAGAAAAGGGTTTGATCCAAGATTATGTCGTATAATTCATCCTTTTTAACACATGAAGCAACATGGGAATGAAATGTTGTTTGGTAGGGTTCTTGTTCGTATAGTTTTAAAGTCATATGTATCACCGCAATTAATCATAGCATAAGTGATATAAACTTTGACAAATAATTAAAAACATATTAGACTTATATGGTTTGAACAAAGATGTTTTGCTTCCCAACCATCTTTAAAAAAACAGGAGGGTAAAAAATGAATAGAATTAAAACGGAAGTTAAAGAAGTGAGTGTATTACTTAGAAGTATACCTTCACTTACGATGACACTTTTTATTGTTTCGGTCATCACTATGAATCTTTTGGCAAACAAAAGTATTAACTTGCCATTTAGCTTTATGGCACTAGATTGTGGAATTGTGGTAAGCTGGCTTTCATTCTTATGTATGGATGTCATCACAAAACATTTTGGTCCTAAAGCTGCAACACAAGCATCACTTGTAGCGGTGTTGGTGAATTTAGGTATGTGCCTAGTTTTCTTCTTGGCATCAAAGATTCCTGGCGTATGGGGTGAATCCTATGTAGAAGGATCAGAAGCCATTATTAATGGGGCATTAGACGGAACAATTGGTGGTACTTGGTATGTACTATTTGGAAGTACAATTGCGTTTATTGTTTCTGCCATTGTGAATAACTATACGAATTCCATGTTAGGTAAGATTTCTAACAACAACAGCAACTTTAAATCGTATGCATTCCGCTCTTATGTATCTACTGGTATTGGTCAGTTTTGCGACAATCTAACGTTCGCATTAATCGTGTCACACCAATTCTTTGGATGGACATTGGTACAATGTGTTGTGTGTGCCTTTACAGGTATGATTGTAGAAACACTATGTGAGGTCATCTTCTCATATCCTGGTTTCAAGATTCTACAAAACTGGAAGAAGAATAAAGTAGGTAGAGAATATTTTGAATATATGAAAGAAAGCAGTCGTTAAGCTGCTTTTTCTTTTGTTTAAAGTTGTTCTAATAATGCTTTTGTACAATTATAGGTATTTAGTCTTTGCGTTGTTTCTAAGATGCCTGTTAATATCTCTTTCGTATCTTCATCGACCAATTCACCATTTGGTTTGTAGTCATATAGGATAATTGGCTCAACAATATAAACACCTTCGCATGCATCCTCTAAATAAATCGCATAATGTGTATCGCTAATTGTATATAAATACATATATTCTTCAGATTCATTGTATGTGCAAGATAGTACAGTGCCGACTGGATATTTTTGACTAAATGAAATAGAATGTTCCAAATCATGATTAATTAAATTTTGATCGATGTCCCTTAAAATATTTCGTACAAAATCCAGAGCGCTTTTTTGAACAATCTTTAACTCTTCTTTCATGCATTCAAACCGCAACTGATCAACAACATCGAATTCTTTGGCATGGATTGGTACAACTTTATTTTTATGATTCTTAGAATTGATTTTTAAACCAAACTTTTTCTTGTTGTAGGTATATAAATACACATATTTAATTTCATCAAGGCGACTTTCTAGAATGGTTCCTACGGAATATTCTAATTTATGTTCAAGCCCTCATTCAAGCCAACCATATCATCTTAATTGACATTATCGATGTCTAATACATATATTGTTTTAAAAAGTGAATCAAACTTGTTTAAGTAATGTGATATAAACAAGTTTGATTGATAATGAAATAAAAGTAGTATGAAAACGATTACAAACATGTTAATATGAAATTAGAAAAGGAGGACATAGTAAGATGACATTAGATTGGCTAGTTTACGTATTAGGTATAGTAGTTGTTGTTTTCTTAGTTGGTATGTTCTTCAAGTATAAAAAGCACAATCGATATGCCGATAAATTTGAAGACACATATCCAGACGCAAAGTAAGATTATGAAAAAGAGACAGAGAAAAAAGAATAATAAAAATGTTTTTATTCCGTTGATTCCTGTTGAAATGACGGAAGAAGAGGTAAAACAAATTTTGAAAACTAGAGAGGGGGATAAATCCGAGGATAGGTGTAATATGCATCATAGTACTTGTGATGGTGTTCATGTTTCAGATGAGCTTTCCTAAATGGGGATTCATTTCTATGGTTGTTCTACTTGTAGGTGGAACTATTTATGGATTTTATATCCATGATTACTTACAAGAAATGATGTGTGTTGCAGATATTGGGTTTTTTGTGTATGCGCATGAGCATTTTAATAAATAAATTCAAAATTATTCGATATTTCATTAAGAATGGAATATTCAATGAAGAAAGGGCAATTGAAATTTCTAAGTTTGATTATAATACAATAGAAGCTTTAGTACATTCTCAATTATTAGTATAAGTAGATGGTCGTGTATATTTGGATAAACCATTGTATGACTATAGATACAAAGAAAAATATATCTATTATGGAGAAATCATATTGTTGATCATCTTCTTAATATTTGCGCTTTATGTATCTTATTTAAAAACCACATTGTTTTGGAGAGAATGATATGAAAAAAAATCGGATTCAAAGATTACAGGAAGATATGAATGAAGATCTTCAAAAATATTTAGATGAAGACTTGTTAGATACAACTCCAAAAGAAAAGAAGGAATCTACTTTCTGGATGAAGTGTGTAGCTATATGTTTGTTATGCAGCTATGGAATTGCACAATTTCTAGGAAGAGTATTAGGTGATAAACAGGCAATAGTGCAATATGGACTTGCGGGTATAATCGTGATTTGTGCACTCGCTTTCTATATTTGGCTACGAAGAAAGTATAGGTAATGATTATGAATGATAAACAGAAAAACATTATTGATAAATTGAATAAGGATAATGAATCATTAAATCAAGGACATAAATCCATGGTGGAATATTCTAAAGGAATGATTTGTATAGGCTTATTTGTGGTGTGTTTCTTGATTTACTATTTTACGAAGAATATATTTTTTCTGCTTGGATTTTTATCATTTGAAATCTTTAATTTGATCTACGCAAAGAATGATAAGAAGAAGATTGGAATTGGTATTATAGTTGGAGTTGTAATCTATATTCTTTTGGAATTGTGGATATAATCATATTGGATTGAATCCAATATAAAAGATGGATCGTTTGTTCTTTTTAAAGGATATAAAAAAAGCACCTTGCAAATGCCAGGTGCAATCTTTGGTAAATGTGATGAATATATGAAACTGGATAGGGATAAATCAACCTTTAAAAGTCATAGGGATTTTAGCTCTGAGAAAGAGATATCCTTTAAACACTTTTAGGGTGAACATTTCCTATCTTTTTGTTGCAGAATTTTTAGAAGGGATTGGACGTAAATAAAAAAAGATAGAAATAGAGATATAGTTTTTAAAATATTAAGAGAATTAAATGAATTTGGAAAAGCATTAATTATAGTGACTCTCGACATGACCTTTGCAAATTCATGCGATAGAATTATACGTCTATAGGTTTACTTAACATTATAGTAGAAATTTACATATGTTTACTGCTTATATATATAATGGTGTCCGCTTCTCTCTTAAAACAACGGAATCTTGGATACTTTTTCTTGCTGTTTATCTTTTTGAAAAGTGTTATACACAATTTTGTAAAAGGTTGATTTCAAATCTGATATAATGATGTAAAG
>NZ_JAJDMK010000094.1:0-6822 GCF_020593575.1 Holdemanella sp. DFI.5.55 | reverse complement strand
CATCTAACACATTAAATTCATAAAACTTAACATGCTTTCCTGTAATTTTATAAATCGATTCCAACACATCTGGTTTTGAATTTGAGAAATCATCAATCACGACAACATCATGACCACTTTCTAATAATTCAACACAAATATGACTACCAATATATCCAGTACCACCGGCAATTAAAATATTCATACGTAAAACCTCATTTCTACCAAACATTATAACCTATTTTGACAATACTACAAAATAAGAATCGCTTTACATTCCTCTTTGGTTAAAGATACAGCCTTATCCTCAAACCAAAGACAACCATTCTTCTTGTCATAATAATCAAATTTGATACTACGACCCAATCTTTTTTCCAACTGCTTCTTTTTGACCAATACAAGTTTAGGATTTAAACACTGATCATAGATCTTAAAAGCCAAAAGAAACTGTGAAACACTATGACAAAGTACAACCCTCTCATCTTCACTCAAATTATCTATATTCTTTTGTTGTGTCAAAACAAGATTAAACTTCTTTTTCGGATCCCGATATAGGAATGGATAGTACAAATAAAACATGGACTTACACTTTTGACATTGATGCATAAAATACGAACCATCATTCAAACGAATTCTAGCGACACTATCCATTTGTGCAATCACAACTGTATCTCTTTTTATCTCAAAAACATGCCCACAATGTGGACATGTGATTGGTATCATTCTTTCTTTCATCAAATAAATCGACAAGCCGATTTTAACCACTCAGCTTCATCATTCGTTAAATAAGGACTGATCTTTTCCAATACCTCTTTATGATAGTTGTTCAACCAAGCCTTTTCTTCATTTGTCAATAAAGAAACATCCAAACCATCCAAGTCAAAAGGTACAAACGTAATTGGCTCAAAATGCATGAACTGACCATAGTTATTCACATTGCCTTTTACGACAACCATTTCATTTTCATGACGAATACCAAACTTACCTTCACAATAGACTCCTGGCTCATTAGAAGTAATCATACCCTCATCTAATACACACATTTCATTACGATGAGGTAACACTCTCCATCTAAAGCCATTTGGTGATTCATGTACATTCAATAAGTGACCTACACCATGTCCTGTACCACATTGATAATCCACATCCTGATCCCATAGTGGTCCACGAGCTAGAATATCTAAGTTGATTCCTGAACACCCAAATAAGAAGTGTGCATCCGATAAACGAATATGTCCTCTTAATGCTTTAGTAAACCAATATCTTTCTTCTTCACTAATATCACCCAACACAAATGTACGTGTAATATCTGTAGTACCCTCTAAATATTGTCCACCACTATCAATTAGAAGCATACCCGAATTTGTGATTTCAACATTCGTTTCTGGCTTTGAAGAATAGTGCATCATAGCCGCATGTTCTTTATAGGCACAAATCGTATCAAAACTATCCTCTAAATAGTTTTCTTGTTCACTACGAAAAACTTGTAATTTAGACTGAACGCTCATTTCGCTCATCTCTATCTTACCCGCATTCTTCTTTAACCAATACATGAATTTTGTGACGGCAACACCATCTTTAATGTGCGCCCACTTTGTACACTTTAACTCTGTTTCATTCTTTAAAGCCTTCCATAAAATAATTGGACTCTCCTTAAATACAGGCTTAGCCCTTAAATTAGAAACAATCGCATAGTTTACACTTGATGGATCCACGAGTACTGAACCACTCAATGTTTTTGTAGCTGAATAAATATCGTTATAGCCACAAACAGTGACATTGTTCTTTCTAAATTCTTCTTCACTCAATTCATCCAAACGAGATGCATCCATATAAATAGAAGCTGAATCTAAAGATACGATTGAATATGCAAGCGCAACCGGGAAATTAGGAATGTCATGTGCTCTTAAATTATAAAGCCACGCAATCTGATCCACACTTGTTAGTATAATGGAATCGACTTTATTTTCATTTAAGAAAGCACGCAAACGAGAAAGTTTACTTTCCATAGATTCACCTGCAAACTTTTCCGAATAATGGAAAGTTGGTGTACTAGGAAGCTGTGGACGATCTGTCCATACGTCATTTACTAAATCTAGATTTACATTCATATTTAAGTGTGCCAAATCAAATACAGATTTATATGCCAAGGCATCCTTTGTATTCATAACACGACCATCAAATCCAACTGTATCGTTTTCCTTTAGATTTTCAACAATATACGCATCTATTTCAGGAACTCCAGGCTGGCCCATCCTCATCAAATCAATGCCTGTACCTTCCAATTGATTTGCCGCCTGAATAAAATAACGACCATCTGTCCATAGTGCAGCCTTATCTAGTAATACAACTAAGACACCTGCACTTCCAGTGAATCCAGACATATATTTACGACATGCGAAATATTCGCAAACATATTCTGTTTCATGAAAGTCAGACGTAGGAATAATATATGCCTGTACATTATTCTCCATCATCTTCTCACGTAATTTTGAAATTCTTTGAGTAATCATTTTTTAAATCCTTCTTTCCTCTATGCTAATTTCTTAAGTGCATCCACCTGGTATACCATATCCAAGAAATCAAATGCCTCACAAGAAAAACATAACACAATCATAATCAAAAATAACATCTTAATAATATATGTCACAAAATAAACTGCTTTGACACTATTCTCCAATCGCATATATTTAAAGTGTGACCACATAATAAAGAGTGGAAACATAAACAATGCACCTTGAAACAACCAATACATCCAAGTACGATTTTGTAGAAGGTATAAGATGTTGAATACCTTATGCGCATGAAAATCAATCATGAACTGATTGATCACAGCCACCGATGCATGCCCATTTAAAAAGCCAAGTGCACCTAGAAAGCTGACACCCGCAAATAAATTCGTCAAAAAGATAACGGTTTTTGCGATTTGTTTAGGCTTCTTTGTGGTAACACGATACGCCTGTGCCAAAAGACATAAGTAGCTCACAATAAAAAATATGCCATATAAAAATGAATAGAATGGAATGAAGCAATAGAAGATACAGAAAACTATCGATATACCCAACATTAAATTTCCAATGGAATCGGTTGTCGTACGATACTTCTGAATTCTACGAATTCCATTTTTATGCATTGAAAAAGCACGCGTAATCGCATTATAAACTGGTTTTGGAAGTATTGACATCAATACCACGAAAACAAACACAATACCTATCACCATATAATCGCCCATTTTATCCCTCCCCTTTAAATATTTACCTTTCTATTGTAGAATAAAAATATCATTTCGTCCAATCAGAAAGAGGTACTCATGAAACTTATATTTTTAGACGCCGACGGCACCCTATTCCATCACGAAGGCTATATTCCGGATAGTGCCATCAAAGCTTGTATTCAAGCCCAAAAAAACGGACATAAAGTCATTTTATGCACAGGAAGACAGCGCATTGAAATCTTTGGCCCGATGCTAGAAATTGACTATGATGCGATTATTGCCGGAAGTGGGGCAACCATTGAATGTGAACACAAAATCGTAGAAGAAAATGCACTCACAAAAGAAGAAAGCCAATATCTTTCAAACTACTTATTAGAAAACAACATTCCCGCTAACTTTGAATGTTCTAATGGCATCTATGCCACTCAATATACAAAAGACACGATGTTAAAAATGGTGGAAGAACAATGTGCCGGCAAAAGTGAAGAAGAAAAAGCCAAACACGGCCTTACAATTCTAACGAGCCAAATCACCGTTGTCGACAATATAAAAGACCTTGTCTACAACAAAGTCTCCGTTATTGACAATGGGAAAACGCCTTACAAAAAGATCCAACAAGATCTATCCGACAAATACGATGTGATTCCGGCAACCTTTGCGCCACTAGGAAAAGAAAGTGGAGAAATCACTTCCTACCACATCAACAAAGCCACAGGCATGGATGCCGTAATCAAATACTTTAATGCTGACATTAAAGATACGATTGCGATTGGAGACGGCTTCAATGATATTCCTATGTTTGAAAAAGCACATCTGAGCATCGCCATGGGAAATGCTCCACAAGAAATCAAAGATAAAGCTAACATGATCACAACATCACTAGATGAAGATGGTATATATCATGCCTTTAAAGAATTGAATCTAATTTAAAGAATATCCTACAAAAATCATATACGATTTCTGTAGGATATTCTTTACCTTCAATTACCACATAGTTTCCAAAACACGTATGATCAGACACTTCAATCACAGTATATTCATCGATTTCAATTTGATTTATTATTCTCATAAGCAATTCTAAAATAATCCAAATAAGCTTTATATTTATCTTGTGCCGACAAACAAGTATCCATCAGATAGCCTCTTTCATAATCCCATTCTTTTAAGCCGCGATAATAAAACATTTTCAACTGATCATCGATTATAAATGGGACAATATTATATTTCAAACATTCTTTAAATAAAATCAATCTTCCAACACGACAATTTCCATCTTGAAATGGATGAATACGCTCAAACCTTACATGAAAATCGAGTATATCTTCAAAAGTCTTTTCTTTTTTTTAACATTATATTCTTTTAACAATCCCTTCATTCTACCTGGAACTTCTTCAGAAAGTGCTGTATTCATTCCTCCA
This sequence comes from Holdemanella sp. DFI.5.55, assembly GCF_020593575.1. Lineage (NCBI taxonomy): Bacteria > Bacillati > Bacillota > Erysipelotrichia > Erysipelotrichales > Erysipelotrichaceae > Holdemanella > Holdemanella sp. DFI.5.55. The sequence goes on along the minus strand of NZ_JAJDMK010000094.1, from coordinate 2,211 downwards.
ACTTCATTTGGTACCTTTTTATAGTCGCCGACCACAAACCCTTCTTTTCTTGAATCACTTGTACCATTCTTCAAAGTCAAGTGTAAATCTTTAATAAAATTCTCGCTCAAAGTAGTCTTGGCATGATCAATAATCATATCAATACATCGAAAGTGATTTGCCGTTTCAAGTACATCATCCACATTCAACACTTCATTTTCTACACCAATCGTATTTGTTTCAAAAATATATCGAGTTTGATCATGACTCAAGCGACTTCCTTCAATATGATTTGAATTATACGTTAAATCAATCTGTGTTTTATGATAAATCCCACCAGAATACTTGTTTATCTTTTGTTCCTTCAAGACATCCAATAAAGTAACAGACTGTTCTTTCTTCTTGTTCATACGAACTGGTTTTTTGGCATTTTCTGGAATTTTCCAAGTTTTACCGGCAATAAATGCACCATCTACACGATTCTGTGCACAATAATTTCGAACACTGCGCTCGGATATATCCCATTTTTTAGCTATTTCAGCCATTGAAAAATATCTCATAAGCAATCCTCCATCTAGTAATATCATATTATCAGCAATTCTATATTACAGATACGTAATTATTTATTTGTTTTTGCTGGTAAAACGCAAAAAAAACGCCTAGATTTCTCTAAGCGTTTGTATGTTTTACTCTTCTACGATTTCACTCAAACGATCAATACCCACTTGGATACGACGTAATGTTTCATCTTTTCCTAAGATAAACGCAATTTCAATCGCTCCACCTGGAGTGAATTGTTTACCAGAAACGGCTGTACGAATTGGCCATAATACCTGTCCATTCTTCATTTCCAACTCTTTAGGAAGAGCTAATAAACATTCGTGCAATGCATCCATGCTGTCCCATTGATCAAAGGCTTCTAGAGTTTGCTTGCTGGCTTTTAAAGCTTTTAATGCAACTTCTGGAGTTGTCTTCATCTTCTTGTGACGATACATTTCTAAATCGTAATCTACTAATGTATCAAAGAAGTCAACACTTTCTTCGATTTGATTCAAGATATCAATACGAGGTTGAATGATTTTGGCAATCTCTTTTAAGTTGTATGCTCCATGAACCGCTTTTTCTAAGTATGGACGAACCGTTTCATAATATGTTTCTTCATCCATGTTTCTTAAATATACACCGTTCATCCAAGTCAATTTATCAATATCGAAAATGGCTGGTGATTTAGAAATACGGTGAATATTAAATACTTTGATCAACTCATCCAAAGTATAGATTTCCTGTTCTGTTTCAGGAGCCCATCCAAGAAGTGCGATATAGTTCATGATCGCGTCCGGCAAATATCCCTTCGCAACAAGATCTTGGAAAGAAGCATCTCCATTACGTTTTGATAATTTGTGGTGTTCATCCTTCATTACAGGTGGTACGTGTACGTATGTAGGTCTTTGCCATCCATACGCATCATAAATCAAGTTGTACTTAGGTGTACTTGATAAATATTCATTTCCACGAACTACGTGAGAAATCTGCATCTGGTGATCATCAATAATGTTCGCAAAGTTATATGTTGGATATCCATCCGATTTAATCAAGATTTGTTCATCCAAAACATCTCCATCCACTTCAATACGACCATATACTTCATCATCAAAATATGTTTCACCAACATCTTTGATTGTTTGACGAATAACATAAGGTTCACCCGCATCCAATTTAGCCTGTACTTCCTCAGCACTCAAGTGCTTACAAGGATCATTGAACTTAAAAGAAATACCTAAGCTTTCAGCTTCTTTTCTTTGAGCCTCAATCTCCTCTTCACTACAGAAACAATAGTGAGCTCCACCAAGTTTAATTAAATCTTCGGCATACCCTTTGTACATAGGTAAACGTTCACTTTGAACATATGGACCAAAGTCTCCACCAATATCTGGACCTTCATCCCAGTTCAAACCACATTCTTTTAAAGTTTTATAAATAACATCTACAGCACCTTCTACCTTACGCTCTTGGTCAGTATCCTCAATACGTAATAAGAAGTCGCCACCTTCGTGTTTCGCAATTAAAAATTCAAATAAAGCTGTACGCAAATTTCCAATGTGCATATAGCCAGTTGGACTCGGCGCAAAACGAGTTCTAGTTTTATTCATAGTTATAATCATCCTTTCGCTTTCTATATAATAATACGAAACTACATTTCTTTCAAGATTCCTTCAATCAACTCCGACTTTT
>NZ_JAJDMK010000093.1:0-6967 GCF_020593575.1 Holdemanella sp. DFI.5.55 | reverse complement strand
TCAAGATTTTCGCATGTTTTTCTTTTCCATAATACCAGCCTAAATATTGTCCAATTTTAATGGACATATCCAAAGTTAAACCTTCATTCGCTCTTCCACGAACTCCATCTGTTCCAAAATACTTACCCATTACTCTGAATCCTCCTTGTCTGATGATGTATTTTTAGCTAATTTCACACTTGCATGTACTGTCTCTGGTGATAGTGTAACATTTACTCGATTACCCTTCGCATCATAAGCCGCCAACGCTGCATTAGCCTCAAAATCTTGAATTTGACCTGTACAGTCAATCAACGCCTTCACAATTCGAATTGAATTCAATTGATTCTGGCTTGCCGTAATTTTAACTGTCATCACATCTAATGTAGGTGTTTCAAAATCAGTTACCTTTTGATTTGATCCCACCAACAATTCTGGTTGGATTGTGAATGATTTTGTAACTTTTTTAGAAAGTGTAACATCAATTGTAGCAGGATCTACAACAGCTTCAATTTTTTCTGGCAAATTCTTTACCTTTAAATTGATGATATTTTTACCTTCCGAATGTTTTTTCAAGTCAGCTACGACTTGCACACTACCCTTTGAACGGAATACCTGAATACTTGTCGCATCTCCAGTTAATGAAACATCTACTGTACTTGGCACACCAGCCACATCATATTTATCTGTATCTGCTAGTACTTCAACAGCTACATTTCTTAGATCCACAGTTGTTCTGGTATCGTTAAACAATTTTAAACTAATATCTTCATAGTTGATCACAACACAAATCATGATGGATAAAACCAAAGAAATAATTACAGATCCTTTTTTATCAAATAATACACGGTCTACGAGTTTACTAACTTTTTGAAATATCAAAGTCAGTAAACCACGCAACTCATTAAACCATACAGAAGGGCTCTTCTTATTTGGAGATTCCATGTTGACTGCCCTCCTTTTTCTGTTCATATAAATTCACAATTTCAATTGCCTTCACACGCTCATCCTTATTTGCGTCCTCAGTCTGCTTTTTAGCACGTTTGCCCATGGACTTGGCCTGAGACAACATAGGAACAAGAATTGAAGACGGATTTTGACTTGATTCTGTCACTAACATATTTGTTAGATAACGCTGTAAACCTTCTGGTGGATATTGCGTTAACTGGCCGTTGACCGCAACTGAAATATTTCCTGTTTCTTCACTCACAATAATTGTGATTGAGTCTGTAATTTCACTAATGCCGACAGCCGCTCTATGTCTTGCTCCATACTTACTAGGAAGATCCTTTGTGGTTGGAGGAAAATAAGCTGCTGCACACGCTATTTTATTCCCCTGAATAATAACGGCACCATCATGCATTGGTGTTCCATACTGAAATATTGTTCCTAATAATTCAGTTGAAACTTCCGAATCCATCACAATTCCTGTACGAATAAAATCGGACAAGCTCTGTGTTCTTTCAATAGAAATCAAGGCTCCTGTCTTTGATTTTGACATTTCTGCGCATGCCTCTACCAATTCATTGATCATTTGTTGAATTTGTGAAACGGAGACATCCGTTGTTAAGATGGCTGTTGTTTTACCAACTTTCTCCAACATACCACGAATTTCAGGTTGGAAAACAACCAAAATAACGACAACTCCCCAATTCAAGAACATTTCAATCAAATAATTTAAAGCATTTAAGCCTAGCCATACGGCTAAAGCCTTGATTAAAACGATAATCAATACACCCTTCACGAGTTGGATCGTACGTGAATTATTACGCACAATTCTTAGTCCAGAATATATCAATCCCCATACTACTAAAATATCCAATAATAATCGAATTAGGAATGTAATATCAGATAAGCTGAAACTCATCTAAAATACCCCCTTATTTTATTTATAAATTTTTTGAAATTAAATCACTTACTGAATCATACTCAACTTGAGCATGTGCTTTTACATCTTCATCTGCACACGACATAACTGAACCATGCACACCAAATTCAATCAACGGAATATCATTATGTCCATCACCAATTGTATATACATCTTCTTCTTTGATATTCGCATATTCAATCAAGAAATCTATACCTGTCGCTTTAGAAACCCCCTTTGGAACAATATCAACAACGAAATTATTTGGATAAGCAACAACTTGTTCATAATACAAATCATTGATTTTACTTGCCACTTCTAAAGCTGAATCTGTATCTTCCATTGATAATACGATCTGCGCAAAATGTGTCATATCCAACAATTCGGCTTCCGTAACATCTGGTTTTAAATTTGGATAACGATGATCCACTGCATCTGGCTGCAATACAATACGATGACGGTGAATTCCATCATTTACAACATAACTAATCACAGTGTCTAATTTTTTAACATTATGTAAAATGTCTACGCAAACATCAAAATTCAAATAATTCGACAACAAGACATCTCCATTTTCGCCAAAAACCATACCACCATTATTTGTGATCAAATAATCACATGGTAAATTAAATAATTTGATTTGCGCATCAATCGATTCTTTAGAACGACCCGTCACAATCACGAATTTGTTCCCCTTATTTTTCCATTCTTCAATCGATTTTAAATCTTCTGGCATTACATCCTGTGCATAACGTAATGTACCATCATAATCTGTAGCTAAAAGCTTCATGTATAATTCCTCAACTTTTCTATTTACCCTAATTTTATCACATACATTTAATAACAGGCAATATTACTATCCGTCCTTGATTCACATCCTGCAACATAGACACCATTTTCTAATCGAATAATGACTTGTCCACGTCCAAACATTGCTAATTCGGACTCTATTTCAATTTCATGACCACGTTTCTTTAATTCAGTAATTATATTCTCATCAAAGCCTGGCTCAACAATAAATTTCATATTCTCTATCCACTGAAATCGTTTGGCATCTAAAGCCATCTGTGGATTTAAATGAAAATCAATCATGTTTGTGACAACTTGCATATGTCCCTGTGGCTGCATATAACCGCCCATTACACCAAAAGGACCAACAGGTTTATCATCTTTTGTCAAAAAACCAGGAATAATTGTATGATACGTCTTTTTATGAGGCATCAAGTAATTTACATGAGATGGATCTAAACTAAAATCATATCCACGATTTTGTAAGGAAACTCCATCTACGACAATGCCACTACCAAATCCCATATAGTTTGATTGAATATATGAAACCATATTGCCATCTTTATCTGCTGTGCACAAATAGACTGTACCGGAGCCATGCGGCTTATCTACCCTTGGTGGCAAAGCCAAATGACCAATTTGACTTGCTCTTTGTTTACCATAATCAACACTTATCAAATCATCCACTGGCATATTCATACATTTAGGATCTGTAACATATTCTTTGGCATCCGCAAAAGCCATTTTTAAAGCTTCCATCTGCGTATGAATACAATCCACATCTCTTTCTTTAAATTGAAAATTATTTAAAACATTCAAAGCCATTAAAGCCACAATGCCCTGTCCATTAGGAGGTAATTCCCACACTTGATAGCCATGATAAGCTACATGAATTGGATTGACCCATTCAACCTTGTGATCTTCTAAATCTTGTTTTCGTAAGAATCCACCAAATCTTTTAGATTCTTCATCAATTCGATCTGCCAATTCTCCATAATACAAAGAATCTGTATTTGTATCAGCAATCTTTTCTAGTGCATCCGCAAGTTTTGGCATGCAAATCATCTGTCCTGGTTCAGGTGTTTTTCCATCAAAAGTAAAAGTATCATACCAGCTCTTAAACTCCTCACTATTTGGAATCGCATTTAATGCTTTTTTCCACATACGAGCAATCTCTGCACTGACTGGATATCCATTTCTTGCATAATCAATGGCAGGTTCTAATAACTTTTTAAACGGCAAAGAACCAAATCTTTCACTTAAAGCTTTCCAACCCTTTACTGCACCAGGCACCGTAACTGGAATCCATCCTCGTTTTGGAATTTCATCCACTTTATCTGCCGAAATCGCATATGGAGAATGACCTGAACTGTTCATGCCATACATCTTATTTTTCATCCACACAATCGCAAATCCATCGGATCCAAGTCCATTTGAACATGGTTCTACAACCGTCAAACAAGCTGCCGTCGCAATGGCCGCATCTACGGCATTTCCACCCTGCATAAGCATTCTTAAACCAGCTTGTGTAGCTAAATTATTTCCTGTGCAGACAACTCCGTTTCGTGCAATCACATTCGTTCTTTTGGATGCGAATGGATTATCATAATAGTTAATTTCCATATCTTCATCACCGAGACAATTATACAAAAATTAGAGCAGACATTCCATCTGCTCTGATTTATTTATTCACTTTTTTTAAACCGGATAACTTTTCTACCTTATCCAATTTTTTATCATCCGCATTATGATTTTATTCTATTCATTTTCCTTAAGCATTTTCTCAAGTATGACCATATATGAGTATCTTTAAGTTCCATGATCTAGATTGGATGATATCCTTAACATTCCAAGTACTCTATCCTTTTTGTGATTATTCACTCAATAAAACCCTTTATCTAAATCCTATTTCCTTTTCTTGTTAAGTTCCACTGAATGTTTTTTCTAGAATTCCTCTAGCTTAACCTTTGGAGCCTTCTCTCCATAGCTTCAACTTTTTATAGTTAAAACTTTCCGTTTCAACCCTATGTTATTGTCATCTTCTCACCGCTCTCTTTTTGTCTCAAGAGAAGTTTTCTCTGCTCTTACTTCTCTTTGCACTTTCATTATAACCAACAAAATCAAAAAGAAAAGACAAGTGGTAAAACTCGCCTTTTTACTGGTAAAATCGGTTATTTCATCGATATCTTTCGTTTTTTTCCTCTCGAAACAGGAATCAGAACCTTGTTTATAAGCTCAACTTCATCTTTATACCAAACCACAATATATTTAGAATTCACAATATAGGATACGTGTACTCGTAAAAAACCGAACTCTTTAAACACTTCTTCAAGTGCATTCATACTATCACGCTTATGAAAAACGCCTTTTTTTGTATAGAAATACACCATCTTTTCATTCTTTTCCAAATAGTAGATATCTTCATACGAAAGATTCATACGAACTCCATCATAATTAAATTCATATACATGACTTTGAATACATTGCGAACGAATCATTTGATCATAAGCTGAAATGTCATCTGCGATATTTTCTTTTGAAATATAGAACACACGACTTCTTTCATCATCGCCACGCGTCTTAATTGGATTTTCACACACATAAATCACAATCGCATTTGGATTATCATGTACAAATACACTTTCAATACGATTCGTCTTAAACATTTCATCAAACACAAATAATTGATACTCTTCTTTCTTCATCCGTTTTGCCAGATCACTCGCCTTTAAGTAATGACGAAAACACCAATCCTCATGCATAAACAATTTAGATAATTGAAAAACGATGTCCTTAGTTTCTTTTTCATATTCTAATATGGCTACTTTTATCATACTTATAATTATAAAGAGTGAACGCATTTTTATCAAATGTAAACCATTTCAAAATATTATTCTTTAAAGTCACGAATTAAAATCAAATCCTTAACAATTTCTTTTGCGCTAATTGATAAAATGATTTCTCCCTTTTCTTTAGTCGCACCCTTTGGATCTCCACCAATCCCAATTGGTTTTTGCTGCTCAGTTACCCAATCCGATGCAAGCCAAGACAAATGTGCTTTCATAGCTGTATTTTTATGAATACCCTTTTCACTTGTTTCTAACTTAACTAAACTTTCATCAATTGCCATGACCATGGAAGTTTCCATTTCTCCACCATGAAAATCAAAAGTATTCCCTTTAGAAATTGTTGCCTTTACAACTGGATGATCAAAGGCTCCTGAGTTTAATACAAATGGATACACTTTAAAATCGCTTCTTACTTCTCTAGAAATCAAATTTGCGACCGGTGCATTTCCACCATGACATACAAGAAAAGCCAATTTTTTAAAGCCATGATGAGCTAGACTTTCACATAAGTCATACAACATATGATAGTAAGTCATAGGTTTAAATGTAATAGAGCCACAAAACTCTTTATGTTCCGTACTCAATCCAACTGGAATGACTGGAAACAACAATAAATGTATGTCCTCATCCTTTAACTCTTTTTCAATATAGTCACACATGGCTGTGGCAATGAGTGTATCCGTACCAAGTGGTGCTTGATTTCCATGTTGTTCTAATGCACCTAATGGAATCAAAACAATTGTGTTTTCTCGATCGACTTGTTCCATTTCTAAACGTGTTAATTCTTGATACTTACAAATCATACTTATTTGCCTCATAAATAAACTTAAAGCTTGGACGAATGGCAGACAATCTTTCCATCAAGAAATATCCAATGATATAGTTAGCTGAGATTTTGATCAAGTTAAATGGAATTGTCGCAAATGCAATAAATGAAATTAAATCTTTAATACTTGGATTTACAGAACCTACCATTTGCACAACAGAATCTAACGGCATTCCCATAGCTTTGGCATATAGTGGCAAAGTAATACATGCATTACATAAACATGCGAATACAGTACGAATTAGAATTCCAACAATTAAAGAGACAATAACAGCTTTTCTTGTCTTATTCATCTTCTTGTACACAAACCATGTTGGTAAAATAAATAGAGCAATGCCTAAAAGATTTGCGAGTTCACCCACATAAGCTGTATTTGTTCCTACAGTCACTACTTTTACAATCAATTTAATAACTTCAACTAAAGTGGCAGATACAGGTCCTAGACTAAATAGGGCAATAATACTTGGTACATCACTAAAATCAATCTTGTAGAATGGTGGCATCATTGGTAAAGAAAATTCCAGTGACATCAGTGCCCCGGCAAGACCTGCAAGCATCGCCGTTAATACAATTGTTTGAACATTCCATTTTTTCATCTTTTTACCTCCTCATATAATATGTAGCGTAATCAGTTCAACACATTGTTGTTAAATAGAT
>NZ_JAJDMK010000092.1:0-7053 GCF_020593575.1 Holdemanella sp. DFI.5.55 | reverse complement strand
CTGCGGGGATAGCTTGGTAAGAAAGGTTTCGATAGAAGCCTGTTCCCAAGAATCTTGTCACTGCGGTGATGAGAGGTTCAAGTTTTAACGACAATTGATATTTTCGTTCTTTGTTTCATGTGCGTTTTGACGCAATTAAGTGAATCGTTAAATAAAAAACAAAATCGTGGATTTTTATTTGCGTTTGGATTGATTGCACTGATTTCATTATTAGAAGTCGTTACATTAAAAGTGGATGGTTTACCAAAGAAATTTCGTTGGATCAATATAGTATCGAACTATCTTGGTTTTGGTCTTATGCCATCGGTTTGTATATGTTTGGTGTATGTATTGGATAAGAAGACAAAACTTAGGTGGGAATTCAAATTGGCAATTTTATGGGAAATCGTATATCTTTTGATTTTGGCCCTTTCGATCCCGTTGTATTTTCAGTAAGTCAAGAAAATATATATTCTAGGGGGCCTTATTTCTTTATTTATATCTTTGCGTATTTTATATCGATATTATATTTATCTTTGTCTACGATCTTTGTCTCAAAACAGTTTCAAAACCGCAGTAAAGCATTGATTTATCTATTGATGATCTTCTTGATTGCAGAAACTATTATACAAATCTTAGTCCAGATCTTCATGTGAGTTGGCTTTGTGTCACCTTACTTTCGGTCTTATATTTTATATATTGTAGCGAAATGTGGAATCAGTTAGATGGTTTGACCGGATTATTAAATCAGAATAGTTTTTTGAATCGATCTGAAGAAATGAATTATACAAATGGTATGTTGATTGTCTTTGACGTGGATGATTTAAAACATGTCAATGATGTGTTTGGTCATGCCAAAGGGGATTTGTGTTTGAGTATCATTGCGGATTGTATTAAGAAGGCATATGCCAAATATGGCTATTGTTACAGATTTGGTGGCGATGAATTCTGTGTCTTATTAAAAAACAGTCGGATTGAAGAGTCGTGTTGCGCACAGTTTGAAAGTTTCATAGAAAAGAAGCGTAAAAAATATAATTATTTGCCTTCTGTATCTTATGGCTCAGCCTTGTTGCTGACGGGGGATATTGTGAGTGTCAAGGATTTGGCAGATCAAAATATGTATTCGAATAAGCAAAAGCATAAAAGAAAAAAAGGGCAATTAAATTGCTCTTTTAAGGTATAAGCCAAGTGATGATATCTACAAGCCATGAAATGAAATTCGATCCTTTCTTGATTTCTTTATCATATTCTTTAGCTTGTATCATTTCTTCTTTGGTAAAACCTTTCTGTGTAAGAGAATCTATTTCTTTTTGAGTTAAACCTTGGTTTAGTAGTTCGTCATGGTCTTGTTTGTTCATATATGTATCCTCAAATTCATTGTAACATAAAGAAAAAAAGAAGAGTATATCTCTTCTTTTTTTATCTTATGCATAATTTTTTAAGGATCCTAATTATCTAAAATTAAATAGCGTTTTGTTTCTTCAAAGTTTTTAATGTTCTAGCTGAAACACGGATAGTTTGTGGCTTTCCATCAACTACAACACGAACTTTTTGAAGATTCACGTTCCATTTACGGCGAGAAGCACGCATTGAGTGAGAACGTTTATTTCCAGATAAAGGACCTTTTCCAGATACTGCACATACTCTTGACATCTTAATGTCCTCCTTTTTCTTTCATTTACGCAATCGCTTAACTATAATACCATTAACAAGCCCTTATTTCAACCCCTGAATTAAAATTTGTTCAAGACTCAATAGAATGTTATAATGATAATGTTTTAAAAAAAGAGGAGAAGATGGAATGTTGAATTCGAATTACTTAATAATCTTAGGCATGTGTTTAGTTACGCTTGTGATTATGTTGCTAATTATGCCTGGATTGATTGATTATTTACATAAAATTAAGTTTGGACAAACAGAAAGAGAGGAGGGGTTGGCAAGCCATAAAAAGAAGAATGGTACGCCTACTATGGGTGGCTTAGCCTTCATTATTGTACCGACACTTGTTTATATTATAGGTTCTTTCTTTACTCCATTCAAACTGGATATGAATACAATGATTATTCTACTTGCCTTTGTAGGATATGGTGTTGTTGGATTTATAGATGATTATATTATTGTTGTACAAAAGAATAATGAGGGGTTAAAACCAGCTCATAAGTTTTTACTTCAGTCTATTTTAGCGGTTGTGTTTTTCTTCTTATATCGTACAAGTTCAACTACAGATATTTGGATTCCTATTTTTAATGTGACAATCGATTTATCATGGTTCTACTTTATTTTAGTATTCTTTATGTTTACAGCTGAAACGAATGCGGTGAACTTAACGGATGGTTTAGATGGATTGTGTGCAGGCCAGATGGTAATTGCGCTTGTTCCATTTGTGGTATTCGCATTGATGCAAGGATTATATAATGTGGCATGTTTGATTTGTCTAGTGATCTTTGCGTTACTTGGATATTTGAAGTTTAATAAGCATCCAGCTCAAATCTTTATGGGGGATACGGGGTCATTGGCTTTGGGTGGCTTGATTGCCGCTGTCGCAATGGTCTTAAAACAAGAAATTTTATTGATTATTATTGGTTTTGTTTTTGTCGCAGAAGTTTGCAGTGTTATTATACAGGTTACGTATTATAAAAAAACACATAAGAGAATTTTCAAGATGGCGCCTTTGCATCACCACTTTGAAATGTGTGGATGGTCTGAAGAAAAGGTTGTTACACGTTTTAGACTTGTTGGTGTTATCTTAGCGGTTCTTGGACTTGTTTTGGGGGTAATGTAGATGGAAACTGTATTAGTCATTGGGGCTGCCCGTAGTGGGATTGCCGTTAGTAAGCTTTTATTAAAGAATGGGTATCATGTTGTATTAACGGATTCGAATGCGATTAAAGAAAAGACAGAATTAGAATCATTAGGTATCGAAGTGTTTGATGGGGGACATCCAGATTCATTAAAAGAAAAGAAGTATGCGTTTATTGTAAAGAATCCTGGTATTCCTTATCGTGTTCCTTTCGTACGTTATTTTGTAGAACAAAACGCAAAAATCTATACAGAAATTGAGGTGGCGTATCGTTATGCCAAGAACTTTAATTATGCAGCCGTAACAGGTACAGATGGTAAGACAACCGTAACGACGTTATTATATGAGATGTTGAATCGACAAAAGAAGAGTTTGGTTGCTGGAAACATTGGTACGCCTTTGTGCGAATTGGCTTTAGAATATACGGATGAAGACTATAATGTAGCTCTTGAATTAAGTAATTTCCAATTGTTGGGAATTGAAACATTTAGACCTCATGTATCAACTGTGACAAATTTGGCACCGGATCATTTAGATTATATGGATAGTCTAGAAGCGTATTATGAAAGTAAGATGCGTATTTATGAGAACACAAATGCGGATGATTACTTTATTCGTAATGTGGATGATGAAAATATTGTGAAGTATGCTCAAAACATTCCTTGTCATGTGATTGATTTTTCTTTGAAAAGAAAAGATGTCGATTTATATAAAGATGATAAGTATGCATATTATAAAGATACGCAGTTGTTTACTTTATCGGATTTAAAAATTGTTGGTGAATTCAATTGTGGGAATGCGATGATGGCAAGTTGTATGGCCTATTTGATGGGTGTTTCTTTATTTAATATTCAAGAAGTGATTCGTGAATTTAGTGGTGTAGAACATCGTATTGAATATGTCGATACTATTGATAATGTTCGTTTCTACAATGATTCTAAGGCTACAAATACGCATGCGGCTTGTGCAGGTTTATCTGCATTTGAGAAGAATGTGATTCTACTTTGTGGTGGCAAAGATAAACATATTTCTTTTGATGATTTGAAACAATATGATGGTGTAGTGAAGAAATGTATTTCTTTTGGTCAGACAAAAGATAAGTTTAAAGATATCTTTACAAGTCAAATGAGTGTTGAAACCATGAAGGATGCATTTGAAAAGGCTGTGTTACTGGCAAAACCTGGTGATATTGTCTTATTGTGTCCTGCATGTTCTAGTTTTGACCAGTTTAAAAATTATGAGATTAGGGGCGAAATTTTTAAACAGATGGTTCATGCGTATGCAGCTAAAAGGAATGAAGAATGACATTTCTAAGCAGTATTGTTAAGACAATCTTATTAGGAATCATACAGGGGATAACGGAATGGCTGCCGATTTCGTCGACAGGACATTTAATTTTATTTGCGAGTATTTGGCCACTTGAACCGGTTACTTTCTTTGAAGTGTTCAAGGTGGTTATTCAGTTTGGTAGTATTTTAGCGGTTTTAGTGTTGTACTATCAGAAATTGAATCCTTTTGATCAGCGTAAATCGTTTAAAAAGAGAAAACAGACTTTACAACTTTGGTCTAAAGTGATTGTGGGCGTCATACCAGCTGCCATTATTGGCTTATTGTTGGATGATATTATTGAGGGATATTTGTCGGCAAACTTTGTGATTGCGGTAGCACTGATTGCGTATGGGATTATTTTTATCTTGGTTGAGAAGAATCCTAGACAAGAAAAGATTGAAACGATTGAACAAGTTGATTATCTTTCGGCTTTAAAGATTGGCTGCTTTCAATGTCTAGCCTTGATTCCAGGTACTTCAAGGTCTGGCGCAACGATTTTGGGTGGCTTATATTGTGGCTGTTCTAGAACGGTCGCAAGTGAATTTTCGTTTTTCTTGGCCATCCCTGTCATGTTTGGAGCGAGTCTTTTAAAGGTCATTAAATATTTTATAAAGGTAGGTTTATTTAATTTTGGACAATTGTTCTTATTACTACTAGGAACTTTCGTGGCTTTTGTGGTGAGTTTATTTGCGATAAAAGCTTTATTAAACTATGTGAAGAGCCATGATTTTACAATTTTTGGGTGGTACCGCATTATTTTAGGTATCTTTGTGATTATATTTTTCTATGTGATTTAAAGAGGGTTATAAAAATGAATGAATTTGATTTGCATATGCATTCCTGTTATTCGGGGGATGGGCAGTTTACGCCTGAAGAATTGATTGGAATCGCAAAAGAAAGAGGATTAAAAACCATTGCATTAAGTGATCATGATTGTATCAGTGGTGTTAAGGAAATGATCAAACTTGGTAAAGAAGCGGATATTGAAGTGATTCCTGCCATTGAGTGTTCAACAAGTATTGGTTATACAGATGTACATTTACTTGGATATGGTATCGATTTAGAGGATACCTATTTTCAAAATTTATTGGAAAGAACACAAGTGAAGTCTAGAAATGCATTTTCAACTCGTTGCGATAAATTAAGAGCGAAGTATGGTGTTGAAATTGATGAAGAGGCTGTTTTGAAAGAGGCGAATGATAAGAATCCTTGGTTTGTGATGTGTACGCATATGTTCAATGATCCTCGTTATCAAGATATTCCAGATTTTAAGGATTATATTCCAGGCGGAAAAAGAAGTGATCCGGCACCCGTTAATTTCTTTTGGGATAAATGTCAATATGGATCCGATTTATTCGTATATGTGCCAATGCCTGATTTTGTCGAATCGGTTCAAAAGATTCATGAGGCTGGTGGACTTGCGATTGTAGCACATCCGTTTAATACGTTTTATAAAAATGATGAGATGTTCAAGGTGTTATTGGATGCTGGAGTGGATGGTATTGAAGCTTATAGTAATTATCATACGCCTGAACAGAATGTATATTATGAAAAACTAGCGAAGGAACATCATTTATTGATTACTTGTGGAAGTGATTTCCATGGGGAGAAAAAACCAAGTATTCAAATGGGTGAGTATGGATTGGATAAAGATGGTTCTTTATGGCTAGAACAATTTAAGGAAAAACTAAAGGCAGCTAGGAAATTCTAGCTGCCTATATTGTGAATAGGAATGTAAAAAGTATGCAATAGCTTAATAGATTGTTGGAATGACTTACTCGAAATAGAGATTGATGTCCCATTTCTGTGATGGCACAGAATTTATCTACAGCTTGAATGATCCATCCAACGCTTGTGCTTGGGTGGCTTGTTTTTAATGGCCACATGTGATGTAGAATGGCATCGTCAATGGTTGGATTTGTTGATGTGATGTTTTTAGCGTTCTCAAGGGCAATGATTGGGTGAATCATCGCATGATGTCCTTCAAGAGGACGCTTATCATCTGTTTTCCAATCATAGTAATATAGATCATGTAATAGACCGGCACGTGCTGCACTATAGGTGTCAAGACCGAATTTTCTGCAAATTATAAAGGAATAGTAAGAAACGTTTAAAGAATGTTGAAAGCGAGATGTAGCCATGTGTTGGCTGCATTTTTTTAGGGCTTGTACTTCTTGTGTATCAATTAAGTCTGATATTGTATCAAAATATTCTTGTGCAATATGAGTATCTTGTCGTTGTAAATTGATTCTTGATAAAATAGCTTTTTCCATTTCTTGACCTCACTAGGGAATAATATAGCATATTTAAAATTAAGATACAAATATTTAATTCAAACCTAGTATTATGATATAATTAGTTGTAGGAGGCTATTATTATGGTAATTTTATATACTTCTCCAGGTTGTGCGAGTTGTCGTAAGGCAAAACAGTGGTTAAAAGACAACCAAATTGAATTTGTTGAAAAGAATATATTTACTTCATTATTGAAGGAAAGTGAAATTAAATATTTATTGTCGCGATGTGAAAATGGAACGGAAGATATCATTTCGGTTCGTTCGAAGGCATTCCAGGCACTTCAAAAAGATATCGATGATTATTCGATGAAGGAATTGGTTACTTTGATTCAGGAAAATCCATCGATTCTAAAAAGACCGATTCTTTTATCGGAAAAGAGCCTTGTGGTTGGATATGATGATGATGAAATCACAACAATGATGCCAGCACAGTTAAGAACAGTCGTAGACAATGCGTGTACAGATGCTTGTCCAAACTATTCTGTTTGTGGTAAGTGTAGAGAGCGTGCAAGTATGAACTAGTGTATTCTAGTTCTTTTCGTATTATGAACCAGGAAGAAAAGTATTCTGGTTAATATAGAATTGTATAATGTAGATGAACAGATCAAGAATCATTTCTATTGAAAGAGAATCAACTGTTTGTTTAGTT
>NZ_JAJDMK010000091.1:0-7092 GCF_020593575.1 Holdemanella sp. DFI.5.55 | reverse complement strand
GGATCCATCAACAAGGCTAATCTTCTTTTATTATCTTTTCATGAATAA
Organism: Holdemanella sp. DFI.5.55; assembly: GCF_020593575.1. NCBI lineage: Bacteria > Bacillati > Bacillota > Erysipelotrichia > Erysipelotrichales > Erysipelotrichaceae > Holdemanella > Holdemanella sp. DFI.5.55. Next base: position 7,044 of record NZ_JAJDMK010000091.1, on the reverse strand, counting down.
TTCAGGTCTTATATGTTGTGGACTTGCCAAGGTGTGAAACAAATTCGTGGGAAGAAATATGCGACCTTGCGTACTGTACCTTCTGGAGGAGCTAGACATGGTTTTGAATTGTATTTTGTATGTCAAAATGTAGAAGGGTTAATCTCTGGAACCTATCATTATTTGCCTATGGAACATCGTATTGAGTTTTTAAATCCAATTGAAAAGATAAGTGATGTTTTGGCATCTTCCTTATGTGATCAATTATGGGCCTTAAAAGCCAATGTGATTTTCTATTTCAGCTATATTCCATATCGTACCGAATGGCGCTATGGATATCTTGCGCATCGAATAGCTTTAGTGGATTTAGGCCATGTTGGAGAAAATATATATTTGGCAAGCACAAGTATTGGTTTAGGAACTTGTGGAATTGGAGCGTGTGTGACAAGGATTTGTGATGAAATGTTTGAATTGGAAGGCGAAAATGAATTCATTATTTATGCGCAGCCGATTGGGAAGGTGAATAAAGAGGATTTTGTGAAAGAAAAATCTTTTTATGAATTTGTTGAAAAAGAAGGCTTATAATGTGTTAAAATAGATTCGAACTAAGGAAAATATATTATGAGTAAAAATGATAAGAATATAGATGCTTATTCAAAAGCACTTTTAGATAAAAAAACAGAATATAACGATGAATTAAAAAAGCCTAAAGTGGTTCATCAGATGTCTGAAGCAGAAAGAAGACAGGCTGAAAAGACAATGTCTTCAGCTTTAGATATGCTTCGTAAAGAGCGTGGTCAAAAAACAATTGAGGAAGAAGAACAGTTTTATCAGGAGCATGAAGATGATTTAAAAGACATGGATGATGATTTTACAACTTCTTCGATAGAAAAGGAACAATCCAATGAGGCATTAGATCTTGTGCATGCGATGTTAAAGAATATGTCAAATGAGGGTGACGAAAATGAAGAGGTAGTTATCCAAAAGGAAAAGAATCCAAACGAAAAGAAAGAAAAAAAGGAACATAAACCAAAAGAAAAGAAGTCTAAGAATAAACAAGTCAAAGAAAAGAAACCGTTGAAGAAGATCACAAAAATTGTGTTATGCGTAATCTTAGTAGGCTTGGTTGCCTTAGGTGGATATGCATATAAGGTTTTGGTGTATGATCCACAAAATATTGTTTCTGAAACGCAACAAAAAACATATGATAAATTAGTGTCTTATGCGGATGAGTATGGAGATAATATGATGTCAGATGCTGAGAAATTAGAGCTTCTAGATTTGGATAAAGATTATCAAAAGCTTTTGGATAAACAAAAGACTTCAATCAATGAATATTTTAAAGAACAGACTGGCAAAACATATAAGGCTTTGTTGAAAGATATGAAGCAGCTTCATCATGATAAAGAAGAAGTTAAACTTCCTGCTTATCAACAAATTGTTGGTTTATTAAATGGTTGGGAATCAAAATCGGATGAAGAAAAGATGGCTGTAGCCGATATGCAGTCTACATATAGTTCATTATCTAAAAATTTAAAAGATGAAGTGGATACTTTATCAAAATCAAAGACAGGCAAAGACTTTATTGATCTATGTAAAGAACAGGGTGAATTAAAGGCGGCTGCCGAGGAAAAGGCTCGTCAGGAAGAAGAAGCTAAAAAAGCAGAGAATGAAAAGAAGGTTAAAGAATATCAAACAAGCTTGAATAGTTTGCAGCAAGACTACAATACGTATGCACAATATGCACAGAGTCTAGAGTCTGATTTGGCATATGCGCAACAAAATGGAGAAGATACTGCAGATATTCAATCTCAGATTGATACAAATAATCAGATGTTGTCTTCTTTGCAGCAACAAATTACATATTATCAACAACAGATTTCTGCTTTACAATCTTAAAAAATAAGACTATTCTAATAGGGTAGTCTTTATGCCGACTTAGCACAGTGGTAGTGCAACGCACTCGTAACGCGTAGGTCATTGGTTCAAATCCGATAGTCGGCACCATGTTTTGAAATTAAGCTGGTTCAACCAGCTTATTTTTTTGAAGGGAGAATCTATGAATTTAGATGAAAAAATGATTTTATTGGCAACTGCCTTTCTGTTTTTGCCCTATCAAATCGCAAGTGTAGGAATCGCATGCGTTTTAATACAAGCATTATGCCGACATAAAATGGTGGATGCCATAAAGAATCAAACGGGCGCAATTCTCTTTTACAGCTTTAACGTATTGGAATTTATAGTTTCCATCTTCCATTCGAACTGGACAGGTTTTGGCAATACATGGTTGTTTGTGTTGATTGGTTTATATGGAGCCTATTATCGTAGAAGTATCACAAAAAGTACATTTGAAAAGATGTGTGATCTTATTATTATTTTGTCGGTATTTGCGGCTATCTACGGTTTGTATCAGTTTAATCAGATTTCCCTTGCGAATGGACGAACATTTTTAGAATTTCATATCTTCAATTCACCAAAACGAAGAATTACTTCGACATTTATGAATGCGAATATCTATGCGATGGTCATTGATTTTGTATGCGTGATGTGTATGTATCGTTTTGTGAAAAACGACAATATTCTTTGTAAGATTTGTTATTTTATAATTGCACTGTTTAATTTCTTTGTTCTATATTTAACGGGATCTAGAACGGCGTTATTACCATTTGTGGTGATTTTTCCTATATTTCTTTATTGTGTGCGATGGAAAAAACTGTTTATCACATCCATTGTATTCGAACTTGGTATATGTGGTTTAGTATTTTTAAAACCAACATTGATTCCAAGAATCAGTGATATGTCAACTTTTGCCTCTCGCATTAAGATTTGGAAGACAGCATTTATGTGTATTTCAATGTATCCATTCTTTGGATGGGGTCCGCAGACATATCAGAAGTTTTATCCATTAGTACATGGTCATAAGGCACCTCATGCCCATAATATTTATATTGATTCCATTTTGTCGTATGGAGTTGTTGGAACAGTAGTGCTTTTGGCATATACATTTGTGCTAAATAAGGAAATCTTTACTTCGAATACAAGAAAAGAAAATCCTGCACTATTTGGCATGATGATGTGTTTTATTGCGATTGTGTTGATATATGGATTGTTGGATTGTACATTAAATATTGTCACAACAGGAACTTTATGTTTTATCATTTTAAATAGTGCTTGCATGTACTTAGAAAAATAAATATAATAATTTTAGAAGACAGACAGTAGAAGGAGTTTTATGAAATGTATATCACTTTTTGTCTGTTTTTTTATTGGTTTACAATCGATGATTGTGCCAAGTTATGAAGTTTTAATTTCAAATATAGAATCCAAAGTCGATACAATTAATGAAGATAGGGCTAGTTTTTTATCTTTAAAATGTAGGGATATTGCGATGGATGTTACATCTAAAAAAACGGATTTACGGATTGAAATGGATAAACAAGAAAAGTTTGTGGATGAACTTGAACGTAGGTATAAACAAAAAAAGAATTATTATGAATTGAAAAAAATGGAATATGGCTTGGAATTACAAGCGATTCAAAGAAACAACTCTATCTTGTATCCATATAAGATTCAAAAGAATATGACGTTGTACTTTGATGAATATAGAAATGTTGAATTAGAATATTTGAAATATAAAAAACAGTTCGATAAGAATAAAAATACGTTATTGTTATATGATGAATATCTTGAAAGATTATCGAATTGTCAAAGTCGTTTATTAAAACGATTTTCACATTTAGCACAAATCAATGAATCTGGGCAACATAATGAAGATTCTATGATTTCAGGAACTGAGCAATTGCCAGATTTTGGAGGTTATGAATCGTGGCAACAAAATGGTATGTCTTGTTTGGTGGATGGAAATTATGAAATTGATTCATATAGTTCTTTTTGGCAAAATCCGGTTGAAAATGGTACAATCAGTGCTGGATGCTGGTCCTATCCGGATGGAGGTCTTCATTTAGGTTTGGATATCGCAAGTGCCATGTATAGTGATGTGTTAGCGGTTGCCAATGGTATCATATTGTATGCCCATGCACCAGTGGATTCGAACAATGGATATTTAGGAAACTGGTGTGGATGGCCAAATGGTGGTGGAAATACCATTTGTATGGTGGTTGCCGTAAATGATAGACTTTATGCGATTAGTTATGCGCATTTATCCAATGAAATCTATGTGACAAGTGGCCAGCAAGTCAGTCAAGGTACAGTTATAGCGAAAAGTGGGAACAGTGGCAATTCAACGGGGCCTCATACGCATGTAGAGGTATTTGAATTAAAACAGGATCTCAATTCAATCGTAGAATATTTTAGAAACAGCGGTGCTGATTTTTCTTTTGGATGTGGCTATAGTGAGGCTGCAACATGCTCAGGCTATGCTTGTCGCATTGATCCTGAGACCGTTTTGGAGGGTGTATGAGTCAAGAAATGTATTTTTCTCGCATGCAAGAATTATTAAAAGATGAATATAATGCCTATATTGAATCTTTATCGAAACCTTTATATCGTGGTATGCGTATTAATTTAAAGAAGGCAGAATTGAATGAATTTGATTATTTGGATAATCCGAGTCAGTTCTGTAAGGAAAGCTATTATGTAGATAAGCCGTTGGGAAATCATCCTTTCCATATTTGTGGCTGTTTTTATCTGCAAGAACCAAGTGCTTCAAGTGCTGTTGAAATTTTAGATGTACAAGAAGATGATTATGTATTGGATTTATGTGCAGCACCAGGTGGAAAGAGTACGCAGATCGCATCACATTTAAAAAGTGGCTATTTAGTATCAAATGAAATTGATGCGAAGCGTGCCCAGATCCTTTTGTCTAATATTGAGCGTATGGGTGTGAAAAATGTGGCAGTAACTAATACAAGTGTAGATAAGCTTACGAAGGTGTTTGATGCTTGTTTTGACAAGATTTTAGTGGACGCCCCTTGTAGTGGTGAGGGGATGATCAAAAAGCATGATATTGCCCTAAATAATTGGAGCATTGAAAATATTGAAATTTGTGCGACTCGTCAAAAAGAAATATTAGAACATGCCTATTCCATGTTGAAACCGGGCGGTACTTTGGTGTATTCAACCTGTACATATGCTTTAGAAGAAGATGAAGATGTTGTCATAGATTTTTTAGAAAAACATGAGGATATGGTCTTGATGGATCCTGAAGTTTCGTGGGGAAGAAAAGGGTTAAAAGACTTGAATGTGCGTCGTATCTTTCCGATGGATGGTGGTGAGGGTCATTTCATTGCGAAATTCAAGAAACAATCGGGTGTTGCAGGTAAACTTCCAGTTCTAAAATTAAAAAAAATAGATAATGTGACTCAGAAATTTTTAAAGGAACAATTGAATACATTACCAAACTATTACTATATAGATAAGGATAGAGTATATGGTATGGATGTTCCGTTTGTGGATTTTAAAAAGATAAAAGTATTACGTCAAGGCGTATATTTAGGGGATGTCATTAAGAATCGTTTTGAGCCATGTCATTCTTTTTATATGGTTGCAGATTTTGACTATAAAAGAAAAGTGGATGTAACTCTAGAAGAAATGGACCTTTTTATGCATGGTGAAGTTTTACAAAAGGAATGCGAAAAAGGGTATGTGGCTGTATGTTTTAAGGGACATCCGTTTGGCTTTGGCAAGAGTGATGGAAAACAAATTAAAAACAAGATTCCTAAAGGACTTCGTTTATTGCCAAATTCACGTGTAAATATAGACTAAAAATGCCAGGAAATTTATTCCTGGCATTTTTTTGCGATTTCTTTTGCGACATTAAAATAGTCTTCTAATTGATCGTCACTTGGTGTGTAACATTGATTGATCACATCGTGACATGATTCGATTCCAGATTGTTGCATTCTTGTATCGATTTCTTTGGCAACTTGGTTAAACCATCCGTATGCAGCAAAGGCCAACCCTTTTTTGTTCTTAAATTTACATGGACGAATGTGTTCAAGGAAAGCGGCTACACTTGGTGCCATGACATTGTTGTAGGTTCCAGATCCAATACATACAACTTTGGCATCCATGATTTCGCGCATCACAATACTAGATTTTGTATCCGATAATTGATAGACTTTTACATCCATATCAGCATCGCTGAATCCTTCGGCTAAGCTTTCAGCAATCTGTTGCGTATGTTTCCATACGGATTCATATACAATAACAGCTTTGTTTGCGGCTTTTTGTGTTGCGATATCTTTATATGTTTCAATAATATCTGCAATATAATCTTTCCAGATAATACCATGTGCCGGCATGATATATTCAATGTCTAAATTCATGCCTAGAATTAGATTTAATTTAGCCTGCACTGGTGTTGTATATGGTAAAACAATATTCGCAAAGTATTCTTTGGCTTGTTTTAAACAATATGCTTTATCCAATCCTTCATCGGTTAGATTAAAGTTTACAATGTGCTGTCCAAAGGCATCGTTTGAGAATACAGTTTTTAACTGTGGACAATATGTCAACATGTTGTCTGGCCAGTGAATCATTTGCATTTCGACAAAGACAAAGTCATATTTTCCTGTGTTGATTGTATCATTTGTCTTTACGACCTGATATGGAACTTGATCAAAGTATTGTTCAATCATATTCTTCTTTCCAGAAATAGATGCGTAAACTTTTGCGTTTGGATATTTGGCATATACTTTTTTAAATCCACCCGAATGATCTGGTTCTGTATGTTGAACAACAATATTGTCAATTTCTCTTCCTTGAAGTACAGATTCAACTCTTTCCAATAGTTCTTCTGTGAATTCTTCTTCGACTGTATCAAAAAGTGTGACTTCATCATCTACAACTAAGTAGGCATTATATGTACAACCTTCATCAATTGGATATAAATCACCATGGAAGTGGCGGTTATTTAAGTCTCTAACCCCAACCCAGTACACGTTATCAATAATTTTTTTAGCTCTTTTCATTTTTGTTCACCTCTTTTTTTTATTGTATAATTATTTAGAGAATATGTCTATTCATTTGCATCTTTTATATTTTTCTATGAAAAATTAAATACTTTCTCAAAAGTGGCGTAAAACCAAGGGGTTAAGCTGTTTT
>NZ_JAJDMK010000090.1:0-7435 GCF_020593575.1 Holdemanella sp. DFI.5.55 | reverse complement strand
ATTATTGTACGCTATTTCTCGTCAAAAATCAACCATTTGTTGTGACAGAGCCTTAGATTTTATTCATGCTTTATTTATTGAAGTCAACCCAATTCCGGTGAAACAGGCATTGAATTATATGGGTAAAGAAGTTGGTGGATATCGTTTGCCTTTATGCGAAATGGATGAAGAGCATGCCAAAATTTTAAAAGCCACAATGGAGGACTTGGGATTATGTTAAAAATAGCGATTGTAGGTACAGGAAAAATGGGTTCTCTTATAAAGGAAACAGCTCAAAATCAAGGTATGGAAGTAGTTCATTGTTTTGAGAAAGGAATCGATGATCATTGTATGGATGTAGATGTTGTGATTGATTTTTCACATCCCAATAATTTAGCGAGTGTCTTAAATTTTGTGAAAACGAAAAAGTGTGCTTTAATCTATGGAACAACGGGATTAAGTGAGAATCAAATCGATAGCTTAAAACAAGTTTCAGATGAAATCCCTTTATTTTATTCGGCAAACTTTTCATATGGTATTGCCGTATTTGAACAGATTCTAAAACAATTTGCGCCTTTATTAAAGAATGATTTTGATATGGAAGTACAGGAGATTCATCATAATCAAAAGCAGGATGCGCCTAGTGGTACAGCCAAAATGTTAGTGAATGCTTTAGATCCAGAAGATGAGTATACAAAGGTATATGGCAGAAGTGGTTTTACAGGAAAACGCCAACATGAAATTGGAATTCATTCGCTTCGTGGAGGTACTGTGGCAGGAGAGCATACAGTGTATTTCTTTGGAGATAATGAAATGTTAGAAATCAAGCATAGTGCTAATTCGCGCCAGATCTTTGTGAATGGCGCATTAAAGGCAGCCAAGTTTGTGGTCAATCAAAAACCAGGTTTATATAGTATGGAAGATATGATGTAGGAGGTATATATGGAAGCAGAACAAATTATTCGTTATATTCAAACGGCTGAAAAGAAAACGCCGGTAAAAGTATATTTTAATTCAGAAAGAGAGATTTCTTTTCCAAATTGTAAAGTCTTTGGCAATGTTGTATTTGGGGATTGGAAAGATATAGAACCTGTTCTTTTGATGAATCCAGAAGTGGACTATGAAGTCGAAAACAATTGTCGTAATAGTGCTGTTCCTATGTTGGATCTAAAAAATATTCATGCACGTATTGAACCAGGTGCATTTATTCGTGAACAAGTTGAAATTGGAGATAATGCCGTTATTATGATGGGGGCTATTATTAATATTGGTGCTGTCATTGGTGAAGGTACTATGATTGATATGGGAGCCGTTTTAGGTGGAAGAGCTACTGTAGGAAAACATTGTCATATTGGAGCTGGAGCTGTACTTGCAGGTGTCATTGAACCAGCTAGTGCAACACCGGTTATCATTGAGGATGATGTTTTAGTTGGTGCCAATGCCGTAGTGATTGAAGGGGTACATGTAGGTAAAAATGCTGTTGTTGCAGCTGGTGCCGTAGTTATTGATGATGTGCCAGAAAATGCGGTAGTTGCAGGATGTCCTGCAAGAGTCATTAAAATGAAGGATGAAAAGGCTACACAAAAGACAAAGTTAGAGGATGCTTTAAGGAATCTTTAGGGATTCCTTTTTATTTGTACATTACTAAAATACGTGATTTGCATGTAAATGGGGAGTGAACTTCAGAAAATGAATTGAAATTTAGTAATAATATAATGGAGATCAGTGATATTTATAGATGTATAAATATTGTGATTGTTTTTATATTGAAATGTTATAACAATAATTTTATAATGAAATTGAATGTTATAACAATTAGACAGGAGGCAATTATGGAAATTAAAGACGCAAAAGTATTTCATGATTATTTAAATGGTGTAATTGAAGGTGAGGATGTAAAGAAGAGTACAAAATTGTATTCGAATGCTAAAACATTCTATAAGAGTGTGGATTCAAGTGTTTCAGATGATCAAATTATGTATGAAGTGTATTCGTATGAACATGATGGTTTGTGTTATGGATTGACTGTGATGCAGCCAGTATGCGTGAATGGCGAATGTAATGTAACGCGTGGACATTTCCATGAAAGTTTAGATTGTGATGAAATCTATTGTGGCATGGGTGGTGAAGGTCTTCTTTTATTGATGGATGAAGATTATCATTGTCATGCTGAAAAAGTAAAAGTGGGAAGTGTTCACTATATTAATGGTCATTTGGCACATCGCCTTGTGAATACGGGAAATAGTGAGTTGAAAGTACAATGTATGTGGCCAAGCAATGCGGGTCATGATTATAAGCGTGTAGAAGAGCATCCTTTTACAGTAAGAGTGTATAAGGAAAATGGTGAATTGAAGGTGGAGGAAGAATGAGTTATTTAAATTTTAAATCGGAATATGATCGTTTTCCTAAGACGACAATAAAGAATCATAGAGCGTTTCATGGATATGATGCAATTTATCAGGAGTTAAATAAGAAAATTAATAATAGGAGTGTTGTAGTCTTTGATTATTATCCAGGCGTAGATGAGAATGAAGTATATGAACTCATCAAACGCTTCAATTTTTCTTTGGAAATCAATATGCATGATATTTTTAAGGATGGAAAAACCATGACCGAACAAATGAAATACAATCTAACGGATGATCGTGTGTTTGGTAAGATGTATTATGGTAATCTTGTGGATTTTATGGATGAAGATAAACTAGAAGAAGCTAAAGACAAAATCAATGAACATAAAGGCTCTGTCATTGTATATGGAGTGGGTGCTAGTTTAGTAAGTCATGGCGATATGTATGTTTACTTTGATATGGCACGTTGGGAAATTCAACTACGCTATCGTAAAGGGATGGCTAACTATAATGCGACAAACTTTGATGAAGATATTTTAAAGAAATATAAGCGTGGTTATTTTATTGAATGGCGTATTGCCGATAAGCATAAGGCTGAAAGATTTGAAAGTTTTGATTATGTGGTGGACACAAACAAATCAAACGATCCAAAGATGATTTCAAGTGATACTTTTAAAGAAAGTTTAAGTCTACTTGCTCAAAAACCATTTCGTACAGTACCATACTTTGATCCAGGCGTATGGGGTGGTCAATGGATGAAGGAAGTTTGTAACTTAGACAAGAATCAGTCCAATTATGCATGGAGCTTTGATGGTGTGCCAGAAGAAAACAGCATTCTATTTGACTATGATGGAGTTACATTTGAACTTCCAGCTATGGATTTAGTGTTGTATCAACCAAAAGAATTATTGGGAGAACAAGTCTATGCTCGTTTTGGGGCAGAATTTCCAATTCGCTTTGACTTTCTAGATACGATGGAAGGACAAAACTTGTCTTTACAAGTACATCCATTAACGGAATATATTAAAAAGAATTTTGGTATGAGTTATACACAAGATGAGAGTTATTATATTCTAGATGCCAAAGAAGATGCACATGTGTATTTAGGTCTAAAAGAAGATATTCAACCCAATGAAATGATTTCTGATTTAGAGTCTGCGCAACGTGGTGAAATTGTATTTGACGCGGATAAATATATCAATAAGTTTCCGGCAAAGAAACATGATCATTTCTTAATTCCAGCAGGAACTTGTCATTGTTCAGGAAAGAATGCGATGGTATTAGAAATTAGTGCTACACCTTATATCTTCACATTTAAATTGTGGGACTGGCAAAGACTAGGCTTAGATGGACTTCCTCGACCTATTAATATTGAACATGGAAAACATGTCATTCAATGGGATCGTACGACAAAATGGGTCAAAGAAAACTTGGTCAATGCGACTTATGAAGTAAAAGAAGATGGAAATGATTGTAAGATCGAACATACGGGACTTCATGAATTAGAATTTATTGAAACAAGAAGATATACAATCAACAATGATTCATTCCATAAAACACATGGTACAGTGAATATGTTGAATTTAATTGATGGAAAGAGTGCCATTATTGAAGGTGACTTTGAACCATTCATTGTGCATTATGCAGAAACCTTCATTATTCCTGCAAGTATCAAGGAATATACAATCAAGCCTTATGGTTGTGATGAAATTAAAGTATTAAAGGCATATGTAAGAAACTAAAGTAATGGACATTTTTGGCCTAAAGAAAAAACCTGAGAGTTTATGATCTCTCAGGTTTTCTTAGCCTTTTAAGGCATCTAATTCTTCTTGAGTTAAAGCTCTAAATTCACCTAATGGTAAATCATTTAGTTTTAAAGGACCAAACTCAATACGTTGGAGATAGGTAACAGTGCAGTTTGCCTTTTCAAACATTCTTTTGACTTGATGGAATTTTCCTTCATGAATCGTTAGATAGGCTTTATTTGTATCTAAAATTTCTAGTTTTGAAGGGGCTGAAGTAAATTCCTCAAATTCCATAGGCTGATTAAAGAAGTCTACGGCATTTTCTGGTAAAGTTCCATCAAATTCAACATAATATTTTTTATCTACATGTTTTTTTGGTGATAATACTTCATGCGTTAATTTACCATCGTTGCTGATGAGTAATAATCCTTCTGTATCTATATCCAATCTTCCAACTGGATACAAATCGTGTCTTTGGCTTTGGACAAGTTCCATGACTGTAGGATAGAGCATATCTTCTGTGGCGCTCACATAGCCTTGAGGCTTATTTAAAATATAGTATTCGTATTCTACATAGCTTACAGGTTCATCATCCACACAAACACGATCATCTTCTTTTACGTTATAGTCTGCCTTTTTTATGGTTTCATCATTAATGGTAACCCAGCCGTTTTTAATTAATTTTTTTACATCGTTTCTTGTGCCAAATCCCATATGTGATAAATATTTGTCAAGTCTCATTGATAACGCCATCCTTTCGCATATTTATTTTTTAATGAGCCTTTAGAAAGTTTCGCAAATCCTAAAGGGAAGTTATTTACGCAAACAAGTGTCCATCCAGATGTTTTTTTGTCTAAATCCTTTACATCTAGAGTTTCACCTTTTAAGTATTTAATAACACGCTCATCTTCAATCGAGAAGTTTAATACATTTTTAAATTGTTCAGGACAAAGGGCAAGGGCAAGGCTTTGACTTGGCTCAAAATGTTTACCTTTGAGTTGACCTAATAATAAGCCAGATCTTAAGACGCGATAGCCTTTATAAGCTTGAAAATCACTGTTTAACCAGATGACCTTGTCCTTTTTGATTTTAATGGCTCCCTTATTTAATTTAACCAATCGTAAAAAATCAGTAACACAATCATCAAGCCTATCGCTTGGCTCCAGTCTTATTTTTTTATGTTTTGTTTCTCCGTCTTTGACAAGTAAAGCTACAAAGTGACCTTCTCCCTTGATTTTATGTGGATATAAACGAACACATTCCTTCATGTTTACACCTGGCATCATACCATCAATTTTATTAATAGGAACAAGATGTAAGTCTGGATGTTTGTCTAATACATCTTGAATAACTTCTTCATTTTCGTGAATCGAAAAAGTACAAGTGGAATAGACAATGGATCCACCTGGCTTTAACATGGATACAGCAGCATTTAAAATGTTTTTTTGAATAGGCGGATAGAACGTATCGTCTTTTTCAATCCAGCTTTTGATTAAGTCCGGCTCTTTTCGAAACATGCCTTCACCACTACATGGGGCATCCACTAGAATCTTATCAAATGTTTCTGGATAATGTTGTTCCATGTTTGTCAAATCTTCACTGGTAACCCAAGCATTGTCACAACCAAATAGTTCGATGTTCTTTAAGAGTCCTTGGCATCTTGAAGAACTTATATCATTTGAAATTAAAAGTCCATTATGATTGAGCTTTGTCGCAAGCTTTGTGCTCTTTCCACCAGGAGCTGCACACGTATCTAATACAATATCATTTTCGTCTACAGGAAGCACTTGAGCTGGTAACATAGCACTTGGTTCTTGAAGATAGTAAAGGCCTGCATAATAGTAGGGGTGTTTACTGGGTTTATCTTCACTTGAATAATAGAAGCCATCGTTTGTCCAAGGGATGGCTTCTAGTTTAAAAGGGGAAATCTTTAAGAATTCTTCAACAGAAATCTTTAGTGTATTGACTCTTAAACCATAATATCTATCATGATCAAAACTATTTAGATAATCTCCATATTCTTCTTGAAGAAGCTCTTTCATTTGTTCTTTAAATTTAACTGGAAGTTCCATTATAGATCAAATGCCTTTCCAAGTGCTTGAACGGCTTTAACTTTATCTTTCTTTTCAATTGTTAATGAGATAGAGATTTCACTAGAAGTAATCATATAATACTTAATGCCATTTTCACTTAAGATGTTTAATACTTTACTGGCAATACCTGAATGTGTAGAAATACCAAGTCCTACTAAAGACAATTTAATGTATCCAAGCATTTGATGTACAGGATATTCTTTTGAGGCATGTTCCATGATTTGATTGCTTTGTTCTTCAGAACAATATAAAGTAAAGTTGGCTAGACCTTCATCATCTAATTGTTGTGAAATTGTATCTAGGTTGATATTTAAATCGGAAATCATCTTAAATAGTTTTCCTAAATAAACACCATCATTAGGTAAGTGCATAAAGCGCATGATCGCATAGTCATCTTTTACACTTAAACCTGTAATTGGCATATCTTCTAATTCTTTATGCATAATCCAAGTTCCTTTCTCTAAATCTGTTTCCAAAGCTTTTCCTAAGAAAAGGGGAACATTATATTTACTGGCTAGTTCGACACTTCGAGTTTCTAATACTCCAGCTCCTAAACAGGCCATCTGCATCATTTCTTCATAAGAAATGGATTTTAGCTTTTTAGCACGCGTATATAATCTTGGGTCAATTGTATAAACTCCATCTACATCGGTAAAAATGTGGCATTGATAACCAAGTTTTGCGGCAATCGCAACCGCTGTTGTATCACTTCCACCACGACCTAAAGTAGTGATGTCTCCATATTCAGTAGCGCCTTGAAAGCCGGCTACAACAACAATTTTTCCCTGGTCTAAATGAGATTGTATTGTAGTTGTATCAATATCTTTGATCAAAGCACGAGAATGGTGTTTACTTGTTAGAAAACCTGCTTGATAGCCAGTTAAGCTGATCGCATCCACACCTATTGAATTCATCGCAATCGCAAGAAGTGTAATTGTTTGTTGCTCGCCCGTAGATAATAAAGAATCCAATTCTCGTTTGTTTGGATTGTTTGTGACACTATGAGCTAATTCTATTAATTTATTTGTGGTTTTTCCCATGGCACTCGCAACAATGACTAGATTGTGACCTTGTTCTTTCATGTGTTTGGCATGAAGTGCAATAGCCTGAATCTGTTCAATGGTTCCAACGCTGGTTCCACCATATTTTTCAACTATATTCATATTTTATTCTCCAACCACACTATTTTAGCATATAAAAAGCTGTCTTAGACAGCTTCAGACTGTTGACAAAGTGACTGTCGACAGTCTTTTTAAAATCTGATAGAATA
>NZ_JAJDMK010000009.1:0-51373 GCF_020593575.1 Holdemanella sp. DFI.5.55 | reverse complement strand
ACAATAATTTAAAGCCGGTATTTTCACATAACCCTACACTATTTTAGAGCGCCATTTTTTATACGTTAATTGCGGCATGCATTCCTAATGCATCTCTTTCTTTAGCTAGAATTGGATCAATGAAGTCTTTGAAGAATTCTTCTGTTTGTTGAACAGAACGTCCAACGAAGTTTTCTGGTTTCATGATGGAAAGAATTTGTTCTTTTGTCATTCCAAATTTTGGATCTTGTGCAATACGGTCGATCAAATCGTTAGGTTTACCTTCTTCTTTAACTACACGACCGGCTGCCATTGAGTGTTGACGAATCAATTCATGTAATTCTTGGCGGTCTCCACCGGCTTTAACAGCGTCCATCATAATATTTTCTGTAGCCATGAATGGTAGTTCTTTTAATAAGTTAGCTTCTACAACTTTTGGATATACAACTAAACCATCACTTACATTTAAGTAAAGATCTAATAATCCATCCGTAGCTAAGAAGGCTTCGGCAACCGAAATACGTTTGTTTGCGGAATCATCCAATGTTCTTTCAAACCATTGTGTACTTGCCGTAATTGCAGGATTGATGGAATCGGCAATGATGTAGTTAGCTAGTGCTGCCATTCTTTCAGAACGCATTGGGTTACGTTTGTAGGCCATTGCGCTTGAACCGATTTGTGATTTTTCAAATGGTTCTTCGATTTCTTTCATATGTTGTAATAAACGAATATCATTACTGAATTTGTGTGCGCTTTGTGCAATTTGAACTAAAACTTGTAATACTTGTGTATCATATTTACGAGTATATGTTTGTCCGCTGACTGCGAAATATTGGTCGTAACCTAATTTTTCACAAATCTTTTTGTCTAAAGCTTTAACTTTGTCTGTATCTCCTTCAAACAATTCCATAAAGCTTGCCTGTGTACCTGTTGTACCTTTGCATCCTAATAATTTTTTATTGTCTAATAAATGTTGGATTTCAATGTAGTCCATATATAAGTCTTGTGCCCACAAGCTAGCTCTTTTACCTACAGTGGTTGGCTGAGCTGGCTGGAAGTGAGTAAACGCAAGACATGGCATATTTTTGTATTTTAATGCGAATTCTTCTAATTTTTCTAATACATTGACGATTTTCTTTTGTACAAGCTCTAAAGCTTCGTGCATGATAATTAAATCTGTATTATCACCAACGTAGCAGCTAGTAGCTCCTAAGTGAATGATTCCCTTAGCATTTGGACATTGTACTCCATACGCATATACGTGTGACATAACATCATGACGTACTTCTTTTTCTCTGGCTTTTGCGACATCGTAGTTGATATCTAAAGCGTGTGCTTTCAATTCTTCGATTTGTTCTTCGGTAATGTCTAATCCAAGTTCTTTTTCTGACTCCGCAAGAGCAATCCAAAGTCTTCTCCATGTCGTAAATTTTTTGTCGTTTGAAAATAATGCCTGCATTTCCTTAGATGCATATCTCTGTGAAAGAGGAGATTGGTAATATTCGTTCATTTGTTCCACCTATTCTAGTTAGTTTTTTCCTAACATCAATATTATATGTGTTTCAATTTTTAAATTCAACTTCAATTGTTGTATAATAAGGGAGTATGGAAAAGGAGTAGTTATGAAAACTTTATCTATATTATCTACAAAGCTTAGTGCCTGGGTGCTACACCTAATTGGTAGGGGTGGATCGATGCCTGGGTCGATCGGCTGTAAAGTCGATGCGAATATATTATCGAAATTAAAATTTAATGGTCCTGTCATTTTGGTTACGGGTACAAATGGAAAGACGAGTACAGCCAATATGATTACAGACTTGTTTGAAAAGGCTGGATATAACGTGATTTCCAATCGTAAGGGAGATAACTTGAAGGCAGGGATTGTCACTACGTTGTTGACTCACGCAAAACTAAATGGTGAAATCAAAGCCAATGCGGTTGTGCTAGAATGCGATGAATTGAATGTAAGACATATTCTTCCATTTATTCCGGTTACAGATTTTGTAGTCAATAATTTCTTTCGTGATCAATTAGATCGTGCTCGTGAAATGGAACAGTTGATTGATTCGATTGAAAAGGTATTGCCTGCATATATGGGTCGAATGATTTTAAATGCGAATGATCCCAATGTCGTACGACTCAATTTAGTAGCGAAAAACGCTTCATTCTCCTGTTTTGGAATGGATGAGAACAAGTATTCGGTTACAACGACAAAAGAGGCAAGTGAAGGAAAATTTTGTCCTAAGTGTGGGGCAAGACTTGAATACAGTTATTATCAATATTCACATATTGGTAAATTCCATTGTTCAAAGTGTGATTTTCAAACGCCGGAAATGGACATTTGTTTAAAAGATATTGATTTGGATAAAGAAACATTTTCGAGTGATGGAATACATTATAAATCTCCATATGAAGGAATGTATTCTATGTACAATTGTGCCGTTGTATTGAATGTCGCAAAAAATTATGGTATTTCACAAGATTGTGTTAAGTCTGTATTTAGTCATGCGCCTCAGCCTGCGGGAAGAAATGAAACATTCACATCAAAGGAACAAACTTGTATTTTAAACTTGGTTAAAAATCCTACAGGAGCCAATGAAGTTATGAAGGTCATTGAAAAAGATGATTCGGATAAGACAATTGTGATCGTATTGAATGATCGTGAGCAGGATGGTACGGACGTTAGTTGGATCTATGATACTTTCTTTGAAAAGATTATGAAGGATAGTACAAAGGAAATTATTTGTACGGGTCTTCGTGCAAATGATATGGCTTTAAGAATCTATTATGGTGGTTATAAAGGTCCTTTAAGTGTTGTCGATACTTTGGATATTGCCGTAAAAGCCGCATTAGCTACAAAGCGTACGACATATGCGATTGCGACATATACAGCATTACTTCCTACGCGTAATGCGATCAAGAAGGAGATGGGTCTATGAAAGTAGTTTGGATGTATCATGATATCATGGATCTTTATGGGGATAAGGGAAATATGATGGTTCTAATGAAGCGTTGTTTAGATCGTGGTATTCCTTTTGAACTGGATACTTGTGGTATTGGTGAAGAAAAAGATTTAAGTGAATATGATTTGATTTTCTTAGGTGGTGGTGCAGATAAGGAACAAATTAGTTTAATTCCAGATTTATTATCGCGTAAAGAAAATATAAAGAAGGCCATAGATGAAAAGACCTTTGTGCTTTTGATTTGTGGTGGTTATCAATTGTTTGGTCAATATTATATTGCGGCCAACAATGAGAAGATTTCTGGTTTACAGTTCTATGATTATTATACGGATACGGGAAAAGCTGGTAGTCGTTGTATTGGAAATGTTGTGATTGATGCAAATTTAGATGGTTTAAAAACGCGTATCGTTGGTTTTGAAAATCATGGGGGTCAAACATTAAATGTAACGCATCCTTTAGGAAAAGTTGTGAAGGGTTGTGGTAACAGCTTTAATGCAGGTTATGAAGGATTCTATGATGGAAAGATTCTAGGTACCTATTTGCATGGTCCTTTACTTCCAAAAAATCCTGAGGTGGCTGATTTTGTGATTTCAAAAGCACTACAAAAAAGAAATCCGGATTTTAAATATAGTGATTTAAAGCCATTGGAAGATAAGTTTGAAAAGATGGCTCGTGAGGCTGTATTTAAGAAATTAGAGATATAAAAAAGATGTCATAAGACATCTAAAAACATAGTACATAAGGGGTTTATTATATTTTTTGACTCGAACGATAATGAAGTACTATGTTTTTTATCACTCACTCCTTTCATGGTTTTAGTATATAAGTTATATTGACATTATATATGTCAAATATATGAGGAATCGTATGAGAAAATTTATTATATCCATGTTCATTGTTCTATCGACATTGATAACGCCTATATCGGCTTATAAGATTGATGAGATACCTGAATATAGTGGCAATCCTTATGTAGAGATACATGATAATGAGCCTGTATTTAGTTCGAAGGATATGAATACAAAGAGTTTTGAATCGTATTCGAATCTAGATTCTTTAGATCGGCCACAGGTTGCGTATGCGAATGTGTCGAAGGATCTAATGCCAACAAAAAAGCGAGAAAGTATTGGTTCTGTAAAGCCTGCAGGGTGGTATACAGTGCATTATAAGGGAATTGATGGGAAGTATTTATATAATCGTTGTCATTTGATTGGATATCAATTAACGGGTGAGAATGCGAATCGTAAAAACTTAATGACGGGTACGCGCTATTTAAATGTAGAGGGTATGCTTCCGTTTGAAAATGAAGTATCTGACTACATAGAAAAGACAAATCATCATGTTTTATATCGGGTTACACCTATTTATGATGGTGATAATTTGATTGCGGATGGTGTACAGATTGAGGCGTATTCTGTAGAAGATAAAGGACAAGGTGTATCGTTTAATGTATTTTGTTATAACGTACAGCCAGGTATCACAATTGATTATAAAACGGGCGATTCAAGTCGCTCAAATGACAATATTATAAAGGAATATAAAGTTACAGAGGATACTTCTACTTATGTTTTAAATGTAAAAACACATAAGTTTCATAAGCCAACTTGTGCAAGTGTTCGTTTGATGAATGATGTAAATAAGTTGGAGTCAAGTGAGTCTAGAGATGTATTAATCGCTCAGGGGTATTCGCCTTGTAAAAACTGCAATCCATAGGAGAATAACATGAAAAAAATAGTATCTATGCTGTGTGTATGTGTTTTATCTTTATCTTTATTTGGTTGTTCTAAACCAGAAAATAATGTGGAATTAAAGAAGAATGTTTCTTGTCAATTGTTGGATGTTTTAACCATCACAAATGATACAGATAATTCGACGTACTACTATTATTTGGCAAGTGTTGAAAATAAGGGTAAAAAGCCGTATGACACAAAGAATTTAATTTATACCGTAACAGATGACAACGAAAAAGATATTAGTGTCATTGATAAATATCAGTCTACGCCTTCTTATATCATCAATAAGGGACAAAACACGTATATTTATGGATATATAGGATTTCCAAACAATGATCAAAAAAACTTGGGTCTTTCTTTTAACAACAAGAAACAGTTCTTGCCTTTTAAAGCCTTTGATATTCGTAAGGCTAGTGATAAAAATGTTAACGATTCAAAGAATACAAAATATACTTTCTTTGAGGATGATACACTTCAGATTGGTGTAGATGCATCTAAAGCAAGTTATGTATATGAGAATGGGGAAACAGTATTAAAAAATATTAAGATTACTTATAAGAATAAAACGGATTCTCGTATCATTGTTCCATATTTAACGCCGAGTGCTACTTTAGAAGGTGTCGATCTTAGTAACAAGTATGATTTCGCAAATATGGATGAAATCAAAAGTCATGATTTTACAACGAATGGTATGGCGCCTAAAACACAAAGTTTTAAAGCAGATGTAACTGGGTATGTATTATATTTCTTGGATAAAAAACAAACTGTAAATACAGAAATTGAATTCCATTTTGAAAAGGCAGCTCCTGATTTTACGGATAAGAGTACCAAGCCTTTTGTGGTTCATATGAATTCGAAGGCATTTGGAAAATCAAACACATTTAAGATTGGACTTGAATAAGTCCTTTTCTTTTTGGTTCACATTGTTTATAATCTTTGTGGTGATGTATATGTTAGAAGAAAAAGGATTAGTTCTTGAAGGCGGAGGCTTTCGAGGTATGTATACTAGTGGTGTAATCGATGTATTTATGGAAAATCACATTGATTTTAACCAGGTTGTTGGAGTTTCTGCAGGTGCTGCCTTTGGCTGCAACATTAAATCTAAACAGATTGGAAGAGCCTTGCGCTACAACAAGCGTTTTTGTAGAGATCCAAGATATTCAGGATTAAGGAGTTTTATTAAAACGGGAGATCTTTATAATAAAGAGTTTGCGTATGGGGTCGTGCCTACGATATTGGATCCGTTTGATACAAAGGTATTTAAAGAGAATCCATTGCGTTTTACCGTTGTATGTACAGATATTTGTACGGGAAAACCTGTATATCATGAAATTAAAAATGGAGATGCTCTAGATATTGAGTGGATTCGTGCATCGTCATCGATTCCTATTGTTTCAAAGCCTGTTAAATTAGATGGATATGAATTATTAGATGGTGGTGTCTCAGATTCGATTCCAGTGGATTGGATGTTGGAAAGAACAAAGAAGACAGTTGTAGTTTTGACAAGAAATCATACCTATCGAAAAAAGCCAATGAAATATATAAATCTTATAAAGAAGGCATTTAAGGAATATCCAAATCTACAACACGATTTAGAAAATAGACATATCGTATATAATGAAACATTAGATAAAATCGATAAGCTTGAAAGGGAAGGACAGATATTTGTGATTCGACCTTCTAAACCAATTGCGTGTGCGATGATTGAAAAAGATCCAAGTCATCTACAAGAAATTTATGACATAGGTAGACGTGATGCGTTGAATAGTTTGGAAGAATTAAAAAAATATTTGTGAAGTGTTTCACATGTTAGTTTGTGATATACTAATAAAAAATTTAGGAGTGATACAAATGAGTTTCCTTAAAAAACCAGGACGCATCATATTATTAATCATGATTGTATTAGCTGTAGTCTGTCCGTATCGTGTTCATATGTATAAAACGAAGATTGAAGAAATCAAATCTGGCAAACTAAAAATCAATGATATGCAGTATGCTGCTGATGATCTACATCCGTATTCCGCTTATTTAATGGCTGTCCCATATATTATTATAGAAGTCGCATTAGGATCTTTATATTACGTTAGAACACGTGATTAGTGGACTTTTTGATTTGCCGTGAAAATCAAAAAGATGGACATTTGTACGTTTCGATTCAAATCAGAGAATGCGATATTATGGAAATTAATAAGACTCTATGATTTTTCGTGAAACATCAAAAAACGTATAACTATATGTATTTGTTCAAATAATAATGAGGGTTAAAATTTAAATATAAACATATTTTTGAATTTCAAGTCATCTCAAACAAATTAAAATAAGTAGACCAATTTAAAAATTTGCTTTATTTCAATTCTATAAATATAACATAAGAGATATTATGCGAAGTTAGTCCATAATATATCTCGAATTTTTAAATTTTTTCTGAAACAGACAAACTAATAAGTTCTTATAAGAAACTTTCGGAGTTAATCTTAACCAAAGTAATAAGTTCTTATACGAATATTACTTGTATATTTTAAGAAAAGTATAAAGTTCTTATTAAGTAATATCTTGTATATGTATAGTCTTTTATAAGTATATTTATCTTCTTAATAAGTATATCTTATATAATTAGACATAGGTTAATTTATTCAACTTGACATAGTTTATTTTATATAAGTTTATATAGTATTAGTTCTTATAGTGTTTTCATGAAACTAAGCGTTACGTTTACGAAAAAGATTTGTTTTCACTTCATGAAACTAAGAACTTCCAAAGTTTGCTTCATTTGTTTGTGAAAGCACAAAAAAACAAAGAAACATAAAGTCTCTTTGTTCTTAGGCATTCAAATGGATTTTATCAGTTCGACAAACTGGAAGTTTCCGTTGCTTGTCTATTTATATAAAGCCTCTTTTTTTTGCTTCTTCAATCAATATAGGTTGAATTAAAGGATATGTCCAATTTTCAACTAACTTATCTGAAATCAATATCTTCTCAATCTCACTATGTAATTCCTCAAATGAGTTAATGTCTGCGATAAATAACATTCCGAAAGTTTCATCATCAATATTTTCATTTGCTCGTGTCTTTCCTTTAACAGAATACACACATATTGGTTCAATTCTAAAATCAACTGCTCCTGTTTCTTCTTGTAATTCTCTTTTAGCTGTTTCTAAAATACTTTCTCCAGGTTCTCTGTGACCTCCTGGTATTTCATAAGTCTCTCTTTCTTTGTGTTTACAGAATACCCACTTGTTATCTGTTTTGGATATTATCACTGCAAACTTCAAAAATTCATCTGCGACATTGTCATAAAATTTTACTTCTACCATTCTATCAATACCTCGTCAAATTCAAATTTTCTGTTCCCTATAAAATTAATTTATTGGGATTTACCAAATCGCCAAACAACGATTTATTGATTTATTTTAACATAAAATATAAGTGGTTTGTAGAGATGAAATATATCGTGTTTAATTTTCATACAAAAAAATTGTAACACCATCATATTATCAATTTGTAAACGTAATTCTTAGTTTAACCGTTTTGGTGCCAACTCACTGTATGAGTTTTCTAAAAGAAGTTTTTAGTTTAAGGAAAATGTGTTTATTTCACTGAATCATTTTTATAAAAGTAACGCTTAGTTTAAGGAAAACGAGCTAAAAGGCATAAAAAAAGACCAATAATGGAAGTTGTTAGTTTTGGAGAGATATTTTCTTTAAATAAAGCAGCTTTTTTTTCAAGATGTTAGCATATTAATTCTCATAATAAATGCTCTAATAAATATATATTATTTGGCATATCTTTCTATTCTTTTTAATGCTTGGATAAGCCAAACTGTTATAGGCATTAAAGAAGTATGGATTCTGCTTGAAATCATACTTTTTTAGGTTTATTCATGTTTTCCATAGTAACAAACTCCCAAACGTTTTCCTACAAATTGATTTGTTACATTTTGTTTAAAATATAGAATCATAAGCCTGGTTTGGCTAAAACACACAGAAATACCACATCCTAATAGCGTATCAGGTGTAGTAGTTCATCAGAATCATATCGTTTGCAAACACAAATACATAGTGATATACTAGGTAATGCTAGATAAAGAAACCTTTTTATTTAACTCATCTCAATTTTATCTAGCATATATAGACCAATGCAATTTTTAAACCCTTTCTTTCGCATTGGTCTTTTACTTTGTTAATAAGTACAAGTTTAATGTACAAATTATATAATTCATTTAATTTTTTACATCAGCAACACTGCAGGACTTACATTTAAGCGTGATGGTAAATTCGTTTCTATTGAACAAATAAGTACACAGGAATTGATTCTAAAATTTACATTAAACGCTTCCATAACCAATTCCACACGAACTATAAGTGTATAATACGATATCTAACAGCCGATCATAAAGATGTATTTGAAAGTTCTTTCTTCAACTATCTAGTCAAAGCGTTACATCAACAGTGTTTGAAGTGATATCAGGTGAAGATCTTGATTAATGTATGATTGCTTTATTGTATGGATATACAATAGCTTCGAATACGGATATTTTAATTCGCAATAAAACTGTTTCAGAAATTAATAAGTTGATGTTGCCTTATATAAAGGAATAACATCTATATTTCAGAAAATATTTTCAAAAATATGACATATGTCAATTTATTTTTCAGATAAACATGGTATAATTTCGACAGTTAGATGAATGTTTATAAGCCAACAAACAATAATAATACGTCACACATAATCAACGCCAACTATCTCATGTGTGATTCCATCTAACAGTCGATTGAGAACTAGTCTCCTCAAAAAAACACTAATACACTAGTTCTCTCCTCTTTTTATAAATTGTTTTATGAAACCTAGTGTGGGTTTCATTTTTTATTGTTTTTTCTTTTAGCTCCTCTTTTGCAAATGGGTGGTAATCATTCGCTTATTTACTATGTTTAGAGCTCATTGCATCCCGATATCGCACTTTTTTTGGCGATAAAACTGCCATTTCAATAAATTTTAACACCTTATCATACTTGTCCTTTGGCTCATTCATAATGAACCAAAATAGATTCAACCAGTCTTGGAGGTGCTCTCTATCATAAGCTCCATGATTTCTTATAAATTGTTTTAATAATAAATGAAGATTATTGACCGGATATAAAGGATTGTCTTTATCTGATAATTCTTTTGTTTCTGCTGTTGGGTATACTATGCTTTCCAGTTCCAATTCTTCAATTAATATGCTATGAGAGTGTTCGTCATCATGAACTAATACAGAACCTCTTGCAATATGCTGACTGTATGTTTCTTTCGTTGATTTTCTTGAAGGTTTAGATGTTCCTGTAACTATAAAAATTGATTTTGTCTCGTTACAAGCAACACCAACACCTATTTTATTTCGAGATATTCCTTTTAAAACTTCGAATGTTTTGATCAGCCAATATTTCCCTGTCGTTGGTGAATTTCTATTATCGTAGGCTGTTGAATTTATAGAATGAAATTCAAACAAATGCAGTAAATACTCAATCCATTCTGAAATAGGAATTTTTTTTGAATCAAAGATTGTATTTGTCAAAGCTGTAAAGCGTTTACCACATTCTTTACAAATATATCTTTGTGTTCCATCTTTTTTATGGCCATATTTTGTAAAATCATTAGATTCACAGAATGGACATTGTTTTATGTCTAAAGAATTTATAAATTCAATTTCAAAAATAGATGATGTTGCATGTTTAGCGTCGTACCATTCTTGAACAGTATTTTCTACAAGCAATTGTCCTTCAGATTTTTCAGGATCTTCAGACCAAGTAAATGAACGTAAAGATGGATATTTTCTACGTTCTTTTTTATTCATTTGTGTTTGGCGGTTCGGAGTTTCACGAGATGAATAACCAGAACCGCCAAGTTCCTCTTGATGATTATTCACCTCATGAAGCTCTTCAAGAGCTTGCCTTTCTGCAAGCGTTCTAATTATAGCACTGCCTGTAATAATTTGTCACTTACCACCCATTTGCAAAAGAGGAGCTTTTCTTTTAAATCAAAAACACGAGTGGTATACTATGTTTTGCCAATAGGTTTTTTCTTTTCCTTTCTGATTAGGCCTGTTCGGTATGTATTTTTTCGAGCCAGCATGACCTACCCAATCATAGTTGGCTCTTTTTTATTGTTCGTGAAAATGGTATATTACTTTATGCTAGAAATGAGTGGATATTTATGAAATTAAAAATATGGCTTGGAAGAATTATTCCTTTAGTCATCATCGCATTAGGTGAAATTGTATTATATTGTAATCTATTTAAATGGCTAACAACGTCTTTTGTCTTTATTGAAATTGTTTTACACATTCTATCCATTTTAATCGTATTAAATATCGTACGTACAAGTAGACATCTATCTTCAGATCTTATGTGGATTATTCTGATTATGTTGTTTCCTGTCTTTGGTACATTTGTGTATGTATTGATGTTATTAAGTTTGTTGTTTGGAAAAACATTCCGCAATATTATTAAAGAACAAAAAAAGGCATCTAGCAACTATATACAAGATGAATCGATTATTGATGAAATTCGTAACGATAATCCAGACTATGTCTCACAGCTTGCTTTCTTACATGAAGAGGGCTTCCCTATTTATCGAAATACGGATTTTGAATATTATGCACCCTGCGAAAATGGATTTAATGTCATGTTAGAAGAACTAAAAAAGGCAGAAAACTATATTTTTATGGAATATTTCATCATTGAAGAAGGGTTTATGTTTAATTCGATTCTTTCTATTTTAGAAGAAAAAGTAAAACAAGGTGTAGAAGTACGTATCATGTATGATGATATGGGATCTTTAGGTACACTTCCCGCTTCTTATGCGAAACAATTAGAGAAAAAAGGAATCAAAGCTGTTTCTTTTAATCGTATTTCCCCAATCATTAATACGATTATGAATCATCGTGATCATCGTAAAATTTTGATTATTGATGGTAAAGTTGCCTTTAGTGGTGGCGCGAATTTAGCTGATGAATATATCAATAAGAAAGTAAAACATGGTCATTGGATGGACAATATCATTTGTATTAAAGGTAAAGCCGTTTGGTCTTATTTAGTAATGTTTCTAACAAACTGGAACGCTTTACGTCATGAAGACTTTGATTATTCTGTTTTCAAAAATGAAGATGTTGTAGATGAAACTTCGTTTGATGGATATATTGCACCTTATGCAGAGACTCCGTTAGATGAAGAATTGACGGGACAATCCGTTTATGAGGATTTATTAAATAGTGCCAATAAATATGTATATATAATGACCCCCTACCTCATCATTGATTCAGAAATGATCAATACATTAATTCATACCGCTAAAAAAGGTGTTGATGTTAGAATCATCATGCCCGGTATTGCCGATAAACAGATCGTACATGATATGGGAACTACATATTATAAACAATTAATTCAAGGCGGCGTTAAAATTTATGAATATGAGCCTGGTTTTGTACATTCAAAAGTCTTTATTTGTGACGATACATATGCCACAGTAGGAACAATCAACTTAGATTATCGCTCCTTATACCTACACTTTGAAAATGGCACTTTATTGTATAAATCTAAGAAGATCATGGATGTGAAACAAAACTTTTTTGATACATTAGAACATTGTAAAAAAATTCAAGTAGAAGATACCCATGTGAATATTGTGAAAGGTTTATTTTTAAGCATTATTCGTATATTCTCACCATTATTATAGAAAAAATGCAAGGCTGAATCCTTGCATTTTTAGTAGAATTAAAATAATGATTTTACACAACCATACATTCCGGCATCATTTTCAAGTTTAGCCAAAACGATTGGTGTATTTTTACATGCATGAAATGCATACTCTTTAAAGAATGTACTGATTCTTGAAGTTAAGATATCTCCAGCTTTAGAAACGCCACCACCAATCACAATGATTTCTGGATCAATCACACTACAGACTTGTGCCAATGCCTTTGCGAGAATTTTACAAGTGGAATCCACTAATTCGTTAGCGATGACATCCCCTTTTTTAGCCTCGTCATAAATGTGTTTAGCTTCTAAACAATCATAATCACGTAAACTAGAAGGACGTTTATCATTCTCTAACATCTTCTTAGCCTGAGTAACAATTCCAGTAGCTGAAACATATTGTTCTAAACATCCATGATTTCCACAGTTACATGGAGTTTTCTCATCATCCCTTACAGGCATGTGTCCGATTTCTCCGCCAGCACCATGAATTCCGGAAACGATCTGTCCATTTAAAACACAGCCGCCACCAACACCCGTGCCAAGTGTAACCATTAATACATCTTGATATCCTTTCCCAGCACCTTGCCACATTTCACCAAGAGCTGCCACATTGGCATCGTTACCTACTTTAACTTTAAGTCCTGAAATTTGATGAAATTCTTTTTCAACATTCAATGAATTCCATCCTAAATTCACACATACACTCACAAAAGCATTCTTATTTACTGGTCCTGGTACACCTAAACCTACACCCATCACATCACTTTTTTCGATACCTTTCATTTCAATAGTACGATTAATAAAATCAGCAATTTCAGTAAGAATATATTTTCCATTATCTGTTTTATTTGTTGGAATTTCCCATTTTTCCATCAAGTCTCCATCCACTGAAAACAATCCAATCTTTATTGTAGTACCACCAATATCTACTCCAAATCCATATTGCATATTTAAATTTCTCCTTTAATAATAGCTTATTAGAATTCTCAAAAAGAATCAATCACTTGTTTAAGTAAATTATCCACAATTAGTTTTGTATATCTTTTACATCCATATGGAGTGCCATCACATAGTGCATAATCACCAGAATGCTCTATTGATTTGCCGCTTTTTAGATGCAAGATATATCGACTACTGCCACCACCACATAGGAGTGGTTGATATGTCTTTTCACTACCTAAATTTATTTTGATTTCATAAAAAAACTCACAGATCTTTGGTTCAGACAAATGATAAATTTTATCGTCTATTTGCACGGTTCCATTTACATTTATATAAACATTTTTTCTTTCGATAAGTGATCCTAAAACAGGTTCATATTGTTCAAAAACACAATTCAATTGTACAATTTCTTCATGTGTTAAATCATGAAACCATTCTGGCTCTTTAAAGTAGAGGTGTTTATGAAGAAAAGCATCCATATCTTCATCATCTTCAAATTCAAGTTCAGCACGAATGAAACAACCATTCGTTTTTGAATCTACTTTACGATCTATAATTTCATACAATTCAACAGAATGTATATTGTCATTTTTATCATAAAGATATCGAATTTCATGACGGGCTTTCGTATATGAAAAGAAATGGGTAATATACGTTTTATATATGGACCCATCTAAATAAGATGTGTTGAGTTTTACCTCTTCTAAAGTTAAATAACAATCTGACATTTTGTAAGTAACTCCTCTACTATATTTGTCGTAAGACTATTCTCATTCGAATCTGTACAATAATTGCCGTGATATTCAAACACATTCCCGCTTTCACAATATAATGTAAAACTTCTAGACCATCCACCCACACAGCTAGGATCATATGTCGTTTCACTGCCTAGATTTTGTTTCATGGCTTCAAAGAATTGTTGAATGTAAGTCTTGTTAACTTGATATGTTAAAATTAAAGGATTTTGATTTTCCTTTGTCTCTTCAATTTGAATCATTCCATCATCAAAGATAGATATATTTATAGTTGTATTACTCGTTTTATTATCAAGTAGATCCAATATATCCCAATCAGAATAGCTACATACGATTTTATTAATTTTTTCATTTGTCAAATCATGAAACCATTCTGGCTCTTTAAAATAAAGTGGTTTATGAAGAAGAAAATCCATATCCAATCCATCTTCAAACTCAACATCTGCTCGTACAAACATTTCATGTGTGTCTGGATCTACCTTTTTTTCACAGAATGAATAAACTTCAGGAATATATACATTCCCTTCTTCGTCATAAAAATCATTGATTGTATGATGTGATTTGGTATACGAAAAAAATGAAGTTACATAAGACTTGTATAAGGATCCATCATAATTTGATTTATGAGGAATTGATTTTTCTAAAGTTAAATATGTTTTCATAAGTAAACATTAACATAATAAAAAGGCTATTTCTAGCCTTTTAGAGTTGATCATATCATACATTATATACAAATGAAGATTCTTGTTTTTTTTCTTGTGATTGTTAAAGAATGCCCAATATCACCTCTAAAAGAATGACACTAATCACAATAAAAGCTGTAAAGGCTGGCCTTTTATATAATGGGACATTTGAATAATCCATCGCATTTGATAATTTTGACATACCATACTTTCCTAAATACATATAAATAGGATCTCTAAAATTCTTAATATATTTTAATTTACGAGATAAAAAGATGTCTTCTAATCTTCTACAGAACAATTCATCCTCTAAATACGGCATGATTTTAGGTTCTGTAAAAACTTGTACAATCTCTTTAGACCCAATCTTTTTAGGCAAACTTTTTTCAATCGAATTCAATATATCCTGATAAACAACAATATCCTTTTCATTCTTCACAAACAATGTTTCTACTTTAGGAATAGGTGGAGGAATGATTGTATCCTCTTTAGTCAAAATGGATTGTGTTTGAATATCTTGTTTATTTTGTTCAAATGAAACAGACTCTATTTCTTGATCTGGGTGTAGACACTGTTGATAAGCAGCCTGAATTTGTTTGAATTCTTCCGGATTCTCTTCAGGATGATACTGTTTTAAAAGTCTCGCATAAGCTTTTTTTATTTCTTTTTTATCCTTTGTAGGCTCAATTCCTAATATTTCCCACGCATTCATGCTAAATATTCTCCTTCTTCATCCTCTTCTTGACTAAAGATATCTAAAGAATCTACATTTTGACTTTCTTCGATTTGATTCAAGATTTGTGAAACTTGATTTATAAGACGTTTCCTTTTTTGAATATTGTTGATCAAAGTTTCCATATCTTTTGTGAATTCTGAATGAAGACGCATTAAATAATCTTGTGTTTCCTCATCCACTTCTTGATAGATTCTTTCAATACGAGCAAGCAGAGCATCCACTTCATTATTTTGATATAAAGCTAAAGATACTTCTTTGATGGAATCCAAACGAACAGAAGCATCTACTTTTTCTAACACATCGCCTTTTGATACTCTAAAAATATAATGTTCCTGGGTAGAATGTACAATGGCTTCTACATACAACATAGAATTAATGTCATACGAATAGATTAAATCGAACGATTCATAATCATGCATATTTCTAGGAACATGAATAAAAGCTTGGCCTAAAAATAAATTTTCTTTCGCATACATAGCCTGCCCTTGAAACACACTAATATTGACCTTGGTTTGCCCTTTATGCACGGTACGCAAAGTCATCTTTTTGCTTGTTGGTAAAACTGAATTCTTAGGAATAAGCACGGTTGATAATTCTAAGCCTGGATTTTGTTCATTGTAAGTAGAAGTACTTAAGGAGAAAGGACAAATATCCGTCACAACTACATCTTTAATATTTTCATCCCTTTGTTTAATACCAATGTATTTTCCAAGTCCAAGCGCAACTAAAGAATCCATGTTTTCTTCTTTTAATACAGGAATATTTAAAGCGTCTGATAAATAATGTTGAAGTACCGGCATTTTGCTTGAGCCTCCTACAAGAATCAAACTATCAAGCTCACTAGCTGAAAAACCACTGTCTTTTACGGCCTTACCAATCACATTTTTACAAGATTCTAGTAAGGAATGTGTAGTATTAAATAATACATTTTCATCAAATATACAATTATAATTCTTATTTAAATGAACTAAAGATACTTCAACCACACTTTGTGTACTCAACCTAATTTTAGCTTGTTCACAAGCACGTAAAATACTTTGTTGAAAAGAAGAGTCTAAGACATTATAGTTTAACCCATTTTTGAAACAAAAGTATTCGGTCATAGCTCGATCAAAATCCGTGCCACCCAAATGATTGTTTCCACTAATCGCATTGATGCTAATCACATTTTCAAAACAGTCGACAACCGAAACATCTAAAGTTCCTCCACCAAAGTCAAACACGACGAATGTTTCATATTCATCATCCATATGGCATGCGATGGCTGCAGCACTTGGTTCATTGATCAAACGCTCCACTTTAATTCCTAAAAGTTCGCCTATTCGCTTTGTATCTTGTCTTTGACGCGCATTAAAATAAGCCGGAACACTGATCACAACTTCATCGATAGATTCATGCAAATAATTTTGCGCATCTTCAATCAATTGTTTCAAGATAAAAGAAGAAAGTGTTGCTGAATCATACTCTTTCTTATCTAATGCATAAGTAACATCTGTGCCTATATTTCGCTTAAACAAAGATGCACTACACTCTGGATGCGTAATGAGTCTTTCCTTAGCTAATTTCCCAACAACAATCTTACCATCCAAAATACTGACAGCACTTGGAGTTACATATTCACCATACGCATTAGGAATCAATACGGGTTTTCCTTCTTTATAGACAACCGCTAAACTGTTGGTTGTTCCTAAATCCACACCTAATATCGTCATAAAACCTTCTCCTAACAAAAGTTTAAAATAGCCAAAATGATACTAAATACAAGTGAAATACTTCCATAAACAATCAATCCATATTTTAGTATGGATGATAATACATGTTTATAGCCTTCTGTATATTTGGTAAAGACAGATTTCTTGCGTAATACAAAATATAGAATAAAACATACAATGCCAACAATTCCATTATAGATGATCAAAAGTGGAATCAACATTGAAAGAAAGAAGACGCATAAGATTCATCCTACACAAAACATCATCAATAGTAATACACACAATCCGCCCATAAAATCACCTTCTTAATCTAAATATAGCATATTAAAAGCGGTATTTCTACCGCCTAGAAATCTTTGTGGAATTTACCTCCATAATGATTATCTTTATAGTTTGTGACATAAAGATAAATGACTAAAAGTGCAATCAAAACAAGACCAACAATAAAAAATGAATGAGCAGACATCTTTCCATATAAGAACATGCATCCACATCCAATAAGTAATAACACATCGACAATAATGACAACAGGATCTAATTTCTTCATTTTTTACACTTCCCTTCACTTTCTTGTTATAATTATTTGGCATGAAAAATAAAACAATGATCGGACATATTTTAGCTTTTGTGTGCATTATGATTTGGGGTTCTACCTTTGTATCGAGTAAGATTCTTTTAGATAATTTCACACCCATTGAACTGTTATTTATACGCTTTTTAATTGGTTTTTTAACGCTATGCATTTTAAGTCCTAAAATATTAAAACTAGAAAATAGAAAAGATGAGATTTGGTATATTCTAAGTGGATTAACCGGTGTTTTCTTATATTACTTTATAGAAAGTACAGCTCTAGTCTATACATATGCCACAAATGTAGGTGTCATAATATCGATAGCTCCATTCTTTACTTCGATACTTGCCTATTTATGTTTTAAGGATGAGCCTTTTAAAATGAACTTTGTGGTAGGATTTATTGTAGCCTTTATTGGAATCTTCTTCATTAGCTTCAATGGCCAACAAATGCACCTATCTCCAAAAGGAGATATTCTTACCATTGTGGCAGCCATCATGTGGGCTATTTATAGTGTTGTATTAAAGAAAGTCAATGAATTAGGACATACTTCCATTCAAAATACGAAACGAATCTTTGCGTGGGGACTTTTCTTTATGACAATCAGCCTTCCAATATTAGGATTTGATGTATCCATGGATGAGATTCTAATCCCACTCAATCTATTAAATCTACTTTTCTTAGGTGTAGTAGCTTGTGCAGGATGTTTTGTGATTTGGAACTATTCTTGTTCCATATTAGGAAGTGTTAGAACCAATCAATATGTATATTTAAACCCCATTGCCACAATTATCTTTTCAGTAATTATCCTACATGAAAAGATTACGCCATGTATTGTTCTTGGAACCATACTTACTTTATCCGGATTAATTATATCTGAATACAAGAAGAAAGAATCTTAACCGATTCTTTTTTTAATTTCCCTTAAAATCGATTCAGCTTCTTTTTCATCACCTCTTTTATCTTTTCTGCAACCTTGCGATCTTTAATATATTGATTCATATTGACCATCGTCTTTTCTTTAGAAACATATATGGCCAAAATAGTTTCATCTTTTATACAACCTTTACTCCAACAAATAGATATGGATCTTGTAGAATCCCAAATGGTAATGGTCCTGAAGGAAGTATAGCCGTAAATGGAATACCCTTTCCTTTAGCCTTTTCATTTAAGACAGAAACACGAACTACATCACTATAAGAATATGTACCGGATGGAATGGTAAATTGTTTATTTATATCATCAAATCTTATATATTCATCGATATTCATGGTTGAACCCCCACATTATTAAGCAGCCAATAATTAGGATTATGCCACTCACAATTAAACTTGTATTTCCCGATAAGTAATAATAAGCCATACGATTACAAATCCAAATTAAAATTATGATTACACAATTAATAATTACCCTTTTATCCATACCCTATCTCCTTATCTTCATATTAATCATTTAGCCATTTAGAATCAAATGTATTGTCCAAATAGGTCATAATAAAGGAAAAAAAAGTAAGGCCTTGCCTTACTCAAATCTTTGGTTGATATCGCATATCCGATACATTATATACAGTGATAAATGCTTTTGGATCGAGTGTATTGATGAATTTCATCAACTTTTGATATTCCGCTTTATCCACGATTGTGATGATTTCATTGCGCTTTTCCATGTTGTATGCACCATACGCTTCATACACGGTTGCTCCACTATGTAGTTCGTGAATGATAAATTCACGAAGCTCTTTTTCTTTTGGAGTGATGATACATACTCTTCGTTTAATATTATGATCAAAGATAAAGTGATCTAGAACAATGCCATTAAAATAAGTGCCCAAAATACTTAATACAACTGTTTTCTTATCATAAACAAGAGCTGCGGATAAGGCCACACACATACCCGATAAGGACATTGCTTTTCCTAGTTCCATATGCAGATATTTATTCATGATCTTTGCGACAATATCAAGACCACCTGATGAAGCATTTCGATTAAATAAAATACTCAGTCCCACGCTCACTACAAGAATGTAGCACAATACATCGAGTTCTTGACTGTTTGTGAAAGATACAAAATTTGGAAAAATAATTTCAAAAAATGCAAGAAAAACAGGAAGCATAATACTTGTATATACTGTTTTTACGCCAAATTCTTTACCACAAGTCAAAAATCCAATAATCAATAAAACGACATTTAAAATCATGGTGATGACTGATAATGGTAGAGGTATAAAATTAGATAGTATAATACCCAATCCAGAAATACTACTTACTGAAGTATGACTGGGCACAAGAAAAAAATAGACGGCTGCACCAATAATTCCAACCGCAACAGTCAATATTAGAGTTTCCTTTATGATATTTGTATAATTGTATTGTTTATTCATCGTAATTGTCTCCTAGTCATTCATTGTGTCTTTATTTTATCAAATAAACCTATCTTAATGCACACTAAAAATGGAACTCCTAGTTAAAAGTTCCATTTCAGTTTATATATTTGAATTAATAATTCCTTTAATGTCACGGCCGCCATAGAATATTCGAG
The DNA here is from genome assembly GCF_020593575.1 of Holdemanella sp. DFI.5.55. Classification (NCBI taxonomy): domain Bacteria; kingdom Bacillati; phylum Bacillota; class Erysipelotrichia; order Erysipelotrichales; family Erysipelotrichaceae; genus Holdemanella; species Holdemanella sp. DFI.5.55. Next base: position 31,028 of record NZ_JAJDMK010000009.1, on the reverse strand, counting down.
TTATTATAACCATCTTTGTCTTGTCATCAACAAGATAATATGCAATATAATTATCTATAGGCAGCTGATGCATATTCATCGATTGCCAAGGCTCCCATCCAACTAGCTCATGACAAGCTGGCATAAAATCTAATGAACGGATTTTTTCTCGAATACGCTTTATTTGAGCGGCAGCAGTTTTAGGAACAAGAAGTTCATACGCAATATAAGAATAAATTTCACGAAATCGGAAAGTGCCTCTCCAGAATAGCTTGCTTTATAGTTATTCATCATATTCCAAATTCTTTTGCGAGTATTGTATCTACTTCATCTGCAGAATACACATTTCCAGTATTGATGGAATCAACTCCCTTTTGAAGCTCTTTGTCTAACTGTTTTTTTGTCATTGCACCAACAGCTAATGGTTCAGAAGAAGGAAGCTTCAAATCAAATGGGATACCTTTTTTCAGTACGATTTGGCTATAAAGCATCTGAATTGCACTGGATGGAGAAATGCCAAGCTGAGAAAGAATGCTCTCGGCATTATCTTTAAGTTTGGTATCTATTCTAGCATAAACAGCAGTTGTATTTGCCATAGTATCACTCCTTTTCTTTATTATACACATTAATTGCTTGCGAACGCAAGCAATTAATGTTGTTATTGTAATATATGGTATAAATTTTCACAAACATGTCTTATTATATTAGTTAATTCAGCTAAAAAATGTCAAAAAAAGAAATCCTGAAACCATGTTGAAATATATGATTATCGGATTCCTTTTTCTGTAGTTGAAATCAGCACTCTATTGCCACTTTAATTACACCATCTCTTTTATTTTCAAATAAATCATACCCTTGGGCAATTTTACTAAGAGGATACGTATGTGTAATCAAAGGTTCTGTATTGATCTTACCTTGTGCAATTAATTGTAAAGTCTTTTCACAATCACAACCATCAACACCACCTGTTTTGAAGATCAAGTTTTTTCCATACATGTCTGGAAGTGGTAAAACTTGTGGTTCATCATATAAAGCGACTATTGTCACAATCGCATTTGGCCTTGCACATTGCCATGCAAGCTGAAAAGTAGAGGGTACGCCCGCAACTTCAAGAACAACATCTGCTCCACCATGATCACTATTTTCTAGTACAAAGTTTTTGCATTCTTCTGGAGTTACTGTTAAAACTTCCGGATAATGTTCATGGATAAATTCAATACGATGTTCATCTTTTTCACACATGATTATTCTTTTTGGCTTTTGAAGCATCACACACAATAAAGTACAAATACCTGTAGGACCTGCACCAATAATCAATACAGTATCCTCTTCTTTGATTTCAGAAATACGAGTTGCCCAATATCCTGTAGCTAACACATCCCCTACAAATAAAGCCTGCCGATCACTAACTTGTTCAGGGATTTTATTCAATCCTTGATCTGCAAAAGGAACACGCACATATTCAGCTTGTCCACCATCAATACGACAGCCAAGAGCCCATCCTCCATTATCATCCGTACAATTATTCACAAATCCATTCTTGCAGAAAAAACATTCTCCACAAAATGTTTCCACATTCACCGTTACACGATCTCCAGGCTTTACATGAGTCACTTTACTTCCTACTTCTTCTACAATCCCAACCATTTCATGTCCAACAGTAATACCAGGTACTGCACGAGGAACACTACCATATTTAATATGCAGATCACTTGAACAAATGCTCGCAAGTGTTACTTTTACAATCGCATCCCTTTCATGAAGAAGTATCGGTTTTGGTTTCTCTATCAACGCAAATTTCCCTTTTTCTAAATAAGTATATGTCAACATGTGTATTTACTCCTTTTTGCCATTAAACATGGTCTATACATTCCTTACTTATATGTCTTAATGAATGTATGCTTACCATGATTGGATTCATAAACACGAATCTCACAATTGTTTGGCTTTGGTCTCCACTTAATACCATTTTTACGATCTTCTAGATAGCCACATAAAGAACGGATGATACCACCATGGCATACAATCAATACATTCTCATAATTCTTCTTTTCAAGTTCCTTTAAAAAGGATTGACTTCGTTTGACCATACTTTTGACAGATTCAACCGACTTAGGATTTGGCAATAATTCAGGAAAAGCCCAATAGGAAGTCATTTTTAATCCTAATTTAAAGTAGCTACGAAGCTCGTAATTCCCAAAATCCACTTCAATAATACGAGAATCAATCTTTACATCCTTTTGATCTACATTGCCAATAATCGATGCTGTCTGAATCGCTCTTTGTAGAGGACTTGCATATACCGCATCAAAATGAATATCACCAATCTTTTTTCTGGCCTCTTTCGCTTGTTGAATTCCCGTCTCATTTAAAGGTTCATCTGTAAGTCCCTGCATTAATTTTTGCTTATTTAAAGCTGTTTGGCCATGTCTAGTAATCCAAATCTTCATTCAATCATTCCCTCAATCAAAGTCTCTACGAGCATATAAGACTTTCCCAATAATCTTTACCGGCAATTTTTCAACTTCTTCAGGCGTAAAAACCTTTGTGTCAATCTTAGGATTTGCGGCTTCTAAAATCATTAAACCCTTTTTATATAAAACACGCTTTAATGTTGCTTCCTCACCCACAAGTACAATCGCAATACTTCCAGATTCCACTTCATTTGTCTGTTTCACAAAGACAAGATCCCCCTCATATATATGAGCGTTGATCATAGAGTCTCCACGTACACGTAAAAAGTAATCGCCTTTTTTTCCATCATGACGATTTAATTCAATATATCCCTCAATATCTTCCATTGGAAAGACATCATATCCGGCTTTTACACTACCAACGATTGGTTTGATTCTTTCTTCCTCATCCAAAATACTTTTGACATCACAATCCAGCATATCGGATAGTTTCTTTAATGTATTGGCCTTTAAATGTGTGCTTTCACCCTTTAACCAACGAAAATATGTAGCACGCCCAATTCCTATTCTTTTAGCCGCCTCATCATGTTTAATGTTATTTTCAATCTCATATTGTAGTAATAATTGCCTTAACTGCATAGTTACACCACCTTTATCTATATAGTATCAAAAAATAAATAAAATACCAGTGAAAATTTATTAACTTTTTAATAAAGTCTCAAATCTATCTTGAATTTTTATTTATTTTTAACTATGATTTTATACGAACGATATGGGGGGTGGAGGTATTTATGCAAAAAACATATTTATGTATTGATTTAAAATCCTTTTATGCATCCGTAGAATGCGTGGAACTTGGCCTTGATCCATTTGAAGTCAACCTTGTGGTGGCAGATCCTACACGAGGTGGTGGTGCCATTACTCTTGCTGCAACACCTGCCATCAAAAAACTAGGCGTATCGAGTCGTGGTCGTATTTTTGAAATTGATCCAAAAATTGAATATATGATTACTCCACCTAGAATGCACTTGTATATGGAATATAGCTGCAAAGTCTATAAAGTCTTCTTGGAATTTATTGCCAAAGGAGATATTCATGTCTATTCCATTGACGAATCCTTTTTGGATGTCACAAGCTATTTAAAACTCTATCAAGTAAGTGCTAAAAATCTCGCAAAAAAAAATATTAGATCGAACTTATGAAAAAACAGGTCTTACAGCGACTGTTGGGATTGGAACCAATCTGTATTTAGCTAAGATTGCGATGGATATATCCGCCAAGCACAATGCCGATCGCATGGCCTATTTAAATGAAGACTTATATCGCCAAACATTATGGCATCATGTTCCATTAACAGATTTTTGGATGCTTGGAAATGGAACGGAAAGAAGATTACACAAATTAGGCATTTATGACATGTATGACTTGTGTCAATTTCCTATTGAAATATTATATAAAGAATTTGGTGTGAATGCCGAATATATCATTGACCATGCTTGGGGCAAAGAGCCTACGACCATTCAAGACATTAAAAATTATAAATCGAAACAACATTCTATATCCAATTCCCAAATTCTTTTTGAGGATTATTCCTACCAAAATGCCTTTGTGGTTATGAAAGAAATGGTGGATCAAAATGTATTGACATTAACCGAGAAACATTTAGTGACTAAACAAATTTCTCTTATGATTAGCTACTCTAAAGATTGTATCAAACCAAGCTGTGGCTCATGTAAGATTACCAACTGTACAAACTCCTATTCCATCTTATTAGAAGAATTCAAACGACTCTATATTCGCATTGTGAATCCAAACTATCCCATTCGACAGATTGCGATTGGTTTTCAAGATGTGAAAGATGAATATTATTATGAGAATTATGATTTATTTACAGACGTAGGAAAAGTAGAACGAGAAAAAAAGCTACAGGAAACCTTAGTTCAAATCAAGCATCGCTATGGCAAGAATGCCATCTTAAAAGGGATGAACGCCTTAGACTTTGCGACCGCTAAAAAACGAAATACATTAATTGGTGGCCATAACGCATATTAGAGGAGTTTTCACTCCTCTAATTGTATGTAGCTAATTTGTTTCAGGTTGATCTTTGTCTTTACGATTTGAAGTATTTGCGTATCCAGATTGATTTTAGAAACTACGCCTGTGATTCTTTTATAATTGATACAATCATAATACTCAATCGTGACAAGTTTTCCTTTTTGAATTTCATGCACTCTTTCGTCTAAGATTTCATAATCATCCTGCGATAAAATTCTTGGGCTGACAATTTCTACTTCACATTTTTGAATCATTTCTTTAAAGCCCTTTAAAGAATCAAAGCTCTGAAAGATCTGACCCCGATTTTCTTTTTTCTTATGTATTAAATCCATGTGTATCACATCCTTATAAGGATATCATACGTGTTTATTATATAAATTCAAGATAGATTTGAGACTTTCTTTAGAAATTTTCTAAAATATATTTTTGTGTGTTCAAACACTTCCTTAAACGTACTTGCGTATTATCTTCATTGGTATCCGCTTGTTTAAAATGATTTGAACTTGCCAATCGAGAATAGTAGGCATCAAGATAATCTTGTAGTTCCATATACTTATCTGTATCTAGATTCAATTCAAAACCTTCGTGCGTTGCCTTGAAATCATTCATCTTATCCAATTCAGCTAGTAAGCCAGCAATGATTTCTAAAGTTAATTCATCTTTTTTAGCTGCCTTTAAATATTGGTTTAAACGCTTTTTAAAGACCATTGTATTAAATGTACCATCCTCTTTCATCTTCTCTACTTTCTTTTTAAAGAAGTAAGATCCAACAGCTAAAGAAGCCGTTGTTGTTAATAACGCTATAAATTTGATTTTTTGTTTTTTTGTCATAATTAAAACCTCGATTCATCTATTTACATTGTACTTTAAAATGAAAAAACATTCCACTAAGGAATGTTAGAATCGAAGCATCTGCATAAAGGTCGTGACCATCATCGAAAAAACGATGAACGCCACAACTAATATAATAATGAAACTGCGTAATCTTTTTTTCACATGAGCCTCCTATAGAAAGTTGAATTTCTTTTTATCTCTTTATCAACTCGATTTGCATCGATCTCTTCTGTAAGTGTTGGTTTATCACCAAATAGATTGGTCCCTAAACCAAGCTTATCGCCTTTAATCTTGTATCCTAAAGCTGTTAATATTGTAGGATAAAAATCCATGGTCGTAAAGTCACGGTTTTTTTCTTTTTTAGGTTTCGCTCTAGAATGAATAAACGCATTCCACACTCGACGATCATAGTTAGATGAATATGTATCATGAATATATTCAGCCGCCATACTTGTATGATCACCCTGAATGACTATAACAGTATCTTTATAGAAATCTTGTTTCTTTAACCATTCCATAAAATCTTTTAGATTTTCATCTGTATGATAAATCGAATTCGATAAGGATTCTTTAAAGATATTCTTACAATTTTTGGATTGATAGCCATAAGGATGGTGCGTATCGACTGTCAACATTTCGAAATCGAATGGTTTGGATGATTTTGATAAACTTAAGATTTTCTCTTTCGCAAATTCAAATAATTTATCATCCTCAAACCCCCAGAATTCATGATAATCCTTGTCAAGAATTCCTTCTTTCTTTAAAGAAACGGTATCTTGAATATCATAATGACCATGTTGATCAAAATAGCTTCTTCTTCCACCAAATGTCGCATCCGAACCAATCATAAAGACACGATGATATCCATCTTTTTCTAGAATATCTCCAAGGGTATTTACATTAGGCATAAATGGAACTTTGTTCTTACAAAATTTATGTTTTAAACTAAAAATTAAAGGAATACCCGACGTACTCGCAACAATACCTCCCGTTGTCCAACCCGTTCCTGTTAAGACTCTAGCTCCACCAATTTTCTCATTTTGTGAAAAAGAAACGGAGTCTTTTGTAAGCTGAGTCAGATAAGGCAATAAATCTTCATCTGCATTACCTCCATCTTCTTTTGTGGCATATGTTGTTTCCATCGATTCTAGATAGATATGAATAAAATTCATCTTCTTTTCAGGTGAAATAACTTCAGATTCAACGTAGTATTTATCAAAGAAATCCGTCTTCTTAAATTGGTTAAAAACATATGAAAAAAAATGAATTTGACAAAGACCATATATACAACAAAGTAAAAGAATAAGTTTGGCTATGTTTATAGAAATCCAACTAAAAATGAGGCCAAAAATAAAACCAGGAAGTAAACATTTTTTCATCCATCCAAAAATAAATTGCGTATTGGTACCTTCCAAAGGAACTTTAATGTGGTATACAATTTGTTCAAAACTCGATAAACCAAAATAAGAATAGGCCCACTTACTTGAAATAGCTAATGTAAAGCCTAATGTCACAATAAATAAGCTCATGATCCATCCTTTCTAAAGACAAAAATAGGTCATATGACCTATTTGTTGCACTTATTCTTTAAAGTCTGACTTGGACGAAACTTTGGAAGTTTTGTAGCCGGAATCATCATTCTTTCTTTTGTGACAGGATTGATTCCCATTCTTGATTTACGATCAAAAATTTCAAACTTACCAAAAGCTGTGATATCTACATGACCATCACTTGCCAAGGCATCACTCATTTCATTAAAAATTAAGTCTACCGCAAATGCTGCGTCTTTTTTAGACAAATTTAAATTGATTGATAAAGCCTGTGTTAAAGACTCTTTATTTACATACTTTCCCATATTAAAATTCCTTCTTTAAATCTCTAATCATTAAATCTTGTGCACATTCACTTGGAAGTTTTCCATTGAATAAAATTTGGTAAACTTCTTCACAAATTGGCATATCAATACCATTTTCTTTCGCAACACGATGAACAATTTTTGCGGTACGAACACCTTCTACCGTTTTTGTGTTGTTCTTAAAGAAGTTTTCAACCGAATTCTCTTTTCCAATTTGGTAACCCGCTTCAAAGTTACGAGAATGTACACTCGTACAAGTTACAATCAAGTCTCCAATTCCAGTTAGACCCATGAACGTTTTTTGTTGCCCACCAAAATGAACACCATAACGAATCATTTCCTGTAAACCACGCGTAATCAAGGCTGCACGCGTATTATCTTGATAGCCTAAACCAGATAAGATACCGGATGCGATAGCCATAACGTTTTTAATGGCTACACCAAGTTCAGAACCAATCTCATCATTTCCTGTATAAATACGTAGGTATTGATTTGAGAATAAGTTTTGAACGGTTACGGCATCCTCGTTGTTTAAACTGATCGCATCAATTGTAGTTAATAAACGAATGACAACTTCTTCTGCATGACTTGGACCAATTAAACTTACGACGGAACTTAATTTATCTTCATCAATACAGCGACGAATAACTTCAGACATTCTTTCATTTGTTTCTGGGTGGAATCCCTTAGAAACGTTGATGATAATTGTCTTTTTATCTAATATATCATTGATTTGGTGACAAATTGGATCAATTGCGATTGTTGGTACTGCCAACAATACAATATCGGCTCCTTTGATACATTGAATATCTGTTGTTGCCTTTAATTCTGGATTTAATTCAACATCTCCAAAATACTTTGAGTTTTTATGATTTTCATTAATATCATTAACTTCAGCTTCTGCAACACCATACACTAAAACTTCTTGATGATTATCTTGTAATACTTGAGCTAAAGCTGTTCCCCAGCTTCCACTACCAATCACAACTGTACGCATATTTAACTCCTTACTATGAGCGTTTACGAGCCAAAATCTTAATTGGAGTTCCCGTAAAGCCAAACGCTTCTCTTAACTTATTTTCAATATAACGAGCATAACTAAAATGCAATAATTCTGGATCATTGACAAATAAGACAATTGTCGGTGGCTCAACCGCAACTTGGCTCGCATAATAAATCTTTAATTGTTTTCCCAAGTGAGGTTTTGCCGGATTCATCATCTGTGCATCCAAAATGACATCATTTAATACATTAGTTGGAATACGCAATGTACATGCATCATGCACTTGATCAATCAAAGGAATCAATTGATTCACTTTACTTCCAGTAAGTGCAGAAGTAAACGCAATAGGTGCATAATTCAAATACAAGAATTGAGCACGAATTTCCTTTTCAATCTTTGACATGGTCTTCTCATCTTTTTCAACTGTATCCCACTTATTGTAGACAATGATAACACCTTTACCAGCATCATGCGCAAGACCAGCCACATGCTTATCTTGATCACGAATACCCTTTTCACCATCAATCAAGAATAACACGACATTACTACGATCAATTGCACTTAAAGCACGTAAGATCGAATATTTTTCAATATTCTCATAGATTTTACCTTTTTTACGAATACCTGCCGTATCAATGATCATATATTCTTTATCATCCACAAAAAATGGCGTATCGATCGCATCACGCGTAGTACCTTCTACATTGGATACTATAACACGATCTTCTTTTAAGATGGAATTAACCAAACTTGATTTTCCAACATTAGGACGTCCAATGCAACAGAATGAAGTAATTCCTTCATATGGAGCGATATCTTTTTCTGGAAGTTTTTCCATCACGACATCCAATAAGTCGCCAAGTCCAATGCCATGTGCCCCACTAATCGCAATTGGATCTCCAAGACCTAACGCATAGAATTCATATACATTCATCTGCATTTCTGGATTGTCCACTTTGTTGCAAGCTAAAATAACTGGCTTTTTACACTTTTGCAGCTTTCTTGCGATAATTGTATCATCTGTCATTACTCCTTCTTTGGCAGAAGTTAAGAAAATAATGACATCCGCTTCTTCAATCGCAATATCTACCTGCATATTGATTTCCTGGGCAAATGCCTGGTCCTCAATTTGAATACCACCCGTATCGATCAAGCGAAAAGTTTGTGTCAGCCATTCCACTTCACCATAAATTCTATCTCTTGTTACTCCGGGTGTATCATCTACAATGCTCTTTCTTTGTCCAATCAATCGATTGAATATCGTTGATTTTCCGACGTTTGGCCGACCTACGATGGCCACAGTACCTCGAATCATATTGTGGTCCCCTTTCTACATTATCCAACTATATCTAATACTTTTGAAACGACTTCATCAATTGTTAAATCAGAAGTATCAATTTCAATCGCATCTTCTGTTTTTACTAAAGGCGAAATTTCACGATGCATATCCTGATAGTCTCTTGCGACAATATCCTGATAGATCGTTTCATAATCAGCATCGATTCCCTTTGAAATATATTCATCATATCTTCTTTGGGCTCTAGCCTTACTCGATGCACTCATAAAGATTTTTACTTCTGCATCTGGCAAAACAACAGAACAAATGTCTCTACCATCTACAATAAAGCCTTTATTGGCACATACTTTTTGTTGAAGATTCACTAATTTTTTACGTACAATACCAAGCTGACTTGTTTTACTAGCCTGCATAGATACATTATTCATACGAATTTCTTTAGATACATCTTCCCCATCTAAATATACATGGTTATCTTCATCAAAATGAATGTCAATTGTGTCCATCAAATCTGACATTGCCTTTTCATCTTGAATATTGACTCCATCTTTTAAAGTTTTATACGCCACACAACGATACATAGCACCCGTATCTAAATGGCGCATATTTAACTTTTCTGCAACAATATCCGCAATCGTACTTTTACCGACCCCGCTAGGGCCATCAATCGCAATATTAATTTTTTTCATGTCCATCCTCATTAAATATTCTTAAATGTCCATACTAAATAGCCGATGATCGCAACTAAAGCTAAGATCAATATAGCTAAAACGACATTCAATACGATTTCTGAGCTCTTCTTTTCTTTATGACTACTAGCCTTTTCAAAATCAGAAGTTTTCATACGCATTTTTGCGCTAGGCATAGATTCAAGTTCATCACGCTTTTCTTTTTTGCGCTTTGACTTTTTCTTCTTATCCTTTTTAGGTTGTTCTTCCGTTTTATCAAAATCATCATGAGAAAGATACATCAAATCCAATTCATCATCCAATGGCTTTTTAACATCCTCTACATCCTGACTTGTAAGAACGATTTTTTCTTCTTTAGGTTCTTGACGAGTGATTGTTTGTCTTGGTTTTGAAATCTTCATTGTTGAACCTAAATCTTCATCATCTGTATCCATAGGAATCACATGTTGATTTCTCTTCATTGTATCACTACTTGTTGTGTCTAACTGTTTTAAAATATTGATCTGTGTATCATCTGTGATACGGTTACCATTATCAATATTATATTGCTTCACTTCTCCAAGCAGATCTTCCATCACTGGAGATGTAGGCATTTCTTTTACAGTAGGTGAAACACGCACTGTATCATGTGGATACAATGGTTTGTTGGCATGTGAGCCACTATCTACACGCGATAATCTTTGTAGTTTCACTGGCTGCGCTTGAGCAGCAGTTGTTTCTTCATCTAAACGATCTCTAAGTTCTTGATACTTTTGTTTTCTTGAAAGTTGAGTCATAAGTACCTCCTAAACATTCCTTACTATTATACACTATCTGGCAAAAAAAGAAAAATAGGCGATTGCCTATTTTGCACGTCCTGAATATTTTCCGTCGTTTGTGTTGACAACGATCATTTCATCTTGGTTGATGAATAAAGGAACTTTAACTTCTAATCCAGTTTCTAATACAGCATTTTTACTAGCACTTGTAGCTGTGTCTCCCTTTACCGCCTGTTCGCATTCAACAACTTTCAATGTTGCTTTATCCGGTAAAATAACACCTAAGATTTCACCTTCATAGCTAGAAATATTTACGTTTGAATTTGGAACAATAAAGTTTCTTTCCCATTTTAAACGATCCATAGGAATTTCAACCTGGTCATATGTTTCATTGTCCATAAATACCATAGCTTCATCTGTATCATATAAATACTGCATTTCTCTTTTTTCAATCTGAGCTGGTTCAACCTTTTCGCCACCACCCCAAGACAATTCAACATTACTTCCAGTACGAACATTACGAACTTTCGCCTTAACAACCATGGCACTACGAGCTGTTTTATTTTGTGATGCTTCTAAAACCGTATAGATTTCTCCATCGACTAAAATTGTAAGACCTGGTTTTAAATCATTTGAACTAATCATGTTTATTAACTCCTTTTAAATTGTATGTATAACCTAAATTATTTTATATCACGCAAAAAAATTGTCAAGAAAAAGAAAAAAAGCACCGAAGTGCTTTCTCTCATCGAAAGGATCGATAAAGTAATTTCTTATGTGTTTTAAGGAAGGATATATACACACAAGATGGATATTGAGTCGAAAGGTGAGCCATACTTTCTTTCTCTTACCGTCTTTATAATACGCCTAATTTGTAAACTTGTAAACCCTTCCACCTATTTTTCGTAAATTAAATCAAAATTTATCATTTCCTTGCGATCATTTGTACCCAAATTATAGTTACGATCTTGAATTAGATTTAATAAATCACCATCTAAATCTGGATTTTCACATGCTGCTAAGAATAAGCGAATTGCCTCCATCGCAAGAAGTTGGGCTTTATCGTATAAGTCGAAGAAACTTTCTGTTGAAACCAATGTATCATCACTTGGATGTACCCAACGTGTATGTAATAAATTCATTACATCATATGGATCATCCGGCTCATTAGGTACGATATATCCAGACAATGAATTGTAGGCTTTGGTGAAAGTCTCTAATGTTTGAAGTGCCTTTAGCTTATCTCCATAAGCATCATAGAATAAGGATTCAATAAAGTGCCAATCCTTCAAGCTTTCCATGATTTGATGAGGCTTGATTTCAAAACCTAGAATCTGACGGATCGCAGGCACATAAATACGTGCAATGGCACGAGCTTCTTCTTTAGATGCATCACTGATTTCATAGAATTTAAAATCTTCAATCGTACATTTTTTTTTCACCTTCAACATGATCGCATCAATCAACGATTCAAAACGATGATGGTACCATGCACTCTTGCCTTTGCAAGTTCCCGTGCGATAGAACACATATGGATGGCTTGTCGCATCTAATGCCCAGTGACATAAATGTCCACAAACATAAGTCATCATATCTTTCTTTATTTCTTCATCTGTTTCATTACGAATGGAAATCAAAGCTTTTTGATAAAATTCATTCACATGACCCGCATGAAACATACTTCCTGAAACACGTAAATCACTCTTTTTAAAAAAATCTTTTGGATTCATACCATGAAAGAATAAAAAGTCCGGGCCATTCGAACCAATTTCCAATAAGTGAAGTCTAGGTTCAAATAAATCATGCGTGTTTTCATCCACCTTATCAAAGATTTCCTGTGCAAATAAAGTATGAGTAATAATATTAGGCATCTTTTTCTACCTCCTTGATCAAGCCATGATATACAACATATTCTGCATATGTATCCATCTGACAATATGTTGAAATAGCTTCTTTTACTTCTTTTTTCTCTTCTTCGTCCTTCTCATCATATGTACGATACGCAAACACGGCATTTAAACCATTTTGGATATCCAAATCATGATAAGAAACATCTTTTGAGAATACAGGCAATATACTCTTCAAAGAATAATGACCACGCATTTTTGAATTGTAGTAGAGTCCTGCCTCAAATGGTTTTGATAAATCCACCATTCTTAAACAAATCGACTCTAATTCTTCCCTATATTCTTCAAATTGACTCGCTAATTGTTTCAATCTCAGCTTTTCAGCTCCCTCCATATTATAAACAAGAATCGTTCCCGTTTTAGGAAGGTCTTTGATCAATTGTTCAATAAAATGCCGACGGCAATCTTTGGATTCAAAGAAGTTATAATGGGTTAAATTTCCATCCGAAGTTTCTACATGAAGACTATATTGAAAACATAATACGTCAAAAGGCTTCATATTCTTATAGGGTGGCACCGCAAAGGTATCCCATTCAAAATCCAAATACGAAATTGGATATTTGATTTGTTTCATCCATACCTGTAAAGCGGCACGATCCATAAATGGTTTTTGCGTTTTACTAGCCATATATTGCGCATATTGAAGGCGGAATCCTTCAATTTGATTCAATGGCAACTCATGAATATGACGAATACCACGATCATACGCATCCAGCTTATGTTGATTGGTTGTAAAGAATAAAATCGAGTCATCTGGTTCATTAGATTCATCAAAACAGACAGAATAATAGTTGCACCTTCTTAAAGCTGTACATTGTTTTGTGCGTACTGGCGTAACACTTGGTCGATTTAAAATTTCTTTTGTTCTTTCAATCCAACTATCCAAATCCACTTCCACTTCATCCATACATTCGGCAATTGTTTTCGATAAGTGGTTACGCTTATTGAATAGTTTGTCGCTGATACATAACAGTTCATTTAAATCCAACGCATCCTGACGAACATATTCTTTATTTAAATAGACAATGCGATTTTCGACAATGTTAACGCCACAATGCGAAAGAATCATTTGATTGACCTTCATGATCAATGCTTCATTTTCTTTAGGATACGCACTCAAATGTGGATACACGGCCATATATCCATTCTCTAATTTTTTTAGATATGGAATCTTTGTACGACACTCCTTATATTCAAAGCGTGCAAAACATACAACTTCGTTTTCTTCTAATAATTTTAAAGATTGTTCGTTTGAATCCATGGAATGACCTAAGCCACACTCATTCGCATTTAAATAATTTCGCCATAGATCGGAGAATGGACAATCCATTTTATAAAAACTTTCCTGGTGAAGTGAATTGTGGGCGCTGTTCCAACAAAAACAGTCACATTTCATTTCACGCATTAAATCTGATACATGTAACATAAAAAATTCACCATATCTATTGTACTTCAATTTTTAATTCTTTTCATCCCTATACGCATTTAATATTTTTTGAACACGCGACAAATAAGCAATTTTTACATCTTCAGGATTTAAAATCTCCATTTGATCACTCATAGAAAACAAAGACTGATACAAGTTTGACATGTCGTCTGTATAGAACTCAAAGTCTGTGTACGCTTCTTGTTTATTGATGGCTTGTAGTTTATTGCCCCAATATTTTTCTTTAAATAAACGAAGCCCATTATTTTCATGGTAAACTCTCACTGACACAAGTTTTAAATCTAAAGGAATCAAAGAATGTTCCCCGATGTAGTTGCTTAAATGAAAGTGATTATCTCGAATAAAGTGTCTCGATGAAATTTCACATGAAAACATACGTTGCGAACTAAAACGGTACATGCGATAGTCTTTTCTTAATAAAGAAAAACCAATTAAATAATACGACTTATGGTAGTGAATGATTTCATAGGGTTCAACCTCAAATTGTTTAGGGGCTTCATCCTGTAAAGACTGGTACGACAAAAGAACGCAAAGACCATGGTTCATGGCTTGTTGCGTCTTATCAATCATGTGGGAGATCTTTTCGTCTAATTCCATAGAATTGGACATATAGTGTAAGGAATCGTTAGATGAAATCTTGCTTGTCGAAATAATCTTATCCATCGCATCACAATATAGTGGAAGGGGTTTAAAGTCTTTTTGTGTACGCATAAACTTATAGGATTGCACCAAAGCATCCTTTTGTTCGTCACTAAAAATAGTGACAGGAAGATCGTATTTATCATTTAAGATGTATCCTCCATAACGTCCCTTTACTTCTTCTACATTATATCCAGCTAATACAAGCTCTTTTTTAAATTCACGAATGTTACGTGGATTGACTTCAAGTTCTGTCGCAAGCTGTGTTGTGTTCATTTTCCCTCTTGCCTTTAATAGTTGTAACATGCGAATGCATAAGTTTGTTCGATTCATTTTTTTATCTCCTTTTAGTGCGTGCTGCAAAATCTTTGGGGATAGTAGCCAAAGCCTTTTTTTGGTTCAAAATATTTAGGAACAATACCACGAAATACAAGTGGACGTATCATTTGACCAATCCCTCTTTCAAGCGCAAAGCCTAAAGCTTCTTGTTTCTGAATGGCTCCGGCATCAATTAAAATATTTACAATTTCTTCATTTCCAATGCTGATGGCATGCATCAAGATAGGATATCCATTAAATACCCAGCTTGGACTTGCTCCAAGTTCTAGGCAGTTTTCAACTCCTTGTACATCTTCTTTCCATACAGCATCTAATAAATCCATAGCTAATCTTTTTTCTGCGTTCATATTGTACCCTTCTTTCTATACTCAAAGGATACAGCTTAAATAGACATCATTTATGTCAAATTAATCGGATACTTCTTTCACTTTTTGAAGCCTAGTTAACACATCTTCACTTACCAGCTGATAGATGCATGAACAAATTGGAATAAAAATGATGATTCCAATAATACCTGCTACATTGGCTCCAATGGTGATGGCCACAATGATATACACAGGCGGAAAGCCTACAGACTTACCAACGACGTGCGGATAGATAAAGTTTCCTTCAACTTGTTGAATACAAATAAACATAATAATGAATGTAAAGCCTTGTACTGGAGATGTTATCGCAAGAAAGAAAGTACATAATAGAGCTGCAACCAAGGCGCCAAACATTGGCACAAGAGCTCCAATACCAACGACTAGACCTATTAAAAATGCATATGGAATCTTCATAATCAAAGATCCTGCAGTAACTAAACTGGCTAAAATCAAGCATTCCAAACAGGTTCCGCCTACATAACTTGTAAAAATACGAATGATCAGCTTTAATACGTGGCGTGTTTTTTCATAATCCTTTTCTGGAAGATAGGCCTTTAATAAAGATTTTGTTTCACGAACCACTTGTTTTTTATTAAACAACAATAGAAACGAGAATACGATTGCGATAAAGGCTTGCGCAAACCAAGAAAATGTAGTGGATAAAATCATAAAAATGGAACCAAATATATCATTGGCTCCTCCAGATACAAGCCAGGAACTGATTTTTTTACTCACATTATCAATCGCAAATGTACTAAAGGCATTGATATCTAAGTGTTGTAAAAAGTTGTGCACTACATCTACATGTTTTGTGATATCTAAAAGCCATATATAGAATTCATAGATCATTTGTGGGAAGTTTGACATCAACAATTGAATCGAAAATAGAATCTTAGGTATGACAATACCGACAAAGGCGGCAAATACAGCAAACACAATGAAGATGGATAAAATGTTAGATAAGACTCTTTTAATTTTTGTATCTTTAATATCAAACCATTTGATTAAAGAGCACATGAGATTGTTCGATATAATATTAAACACAAAGGCAAGTCCTGCACCAAATAAAAATGGCAGACACATTGCACCAATCCATGCCAAAAAATCAACGATTTTTTCAAAATAATAGATAACCATACAGATTAATAAGGTTAAAATAATGAGTCTTTGGTACATTTTTTCTTTTTCATGTAGGTTCATCAAAACCACCTCAATCGAATTTATTATACTATCTTTTACATTGAAAATCATTTTTTTAAATTTTTTATTTACATCTTTTTTTCATAGGTGTAAAATTCACGAGTTAAAAGAAAAAAGTAGAGGTGAAACAAATGAGTACAAAGTACATTTTCGTAACAGGAGGTGTTGTTTCTGGTCTAGGTAAAGGTATCAGTGCAGCCAGTCTTGGCCGTCTTTTAAAGTCCCGCGGCTACAAGGTAACAAGTCAAAAGCTTGATCCCTATATCAATGTGGATCCAGGAACAATGTCCCCTTTCCAACATGGTGAAGTATATGTCACAGATGATGGATTAGAAGCCGACCTGGATTTAGGCCATTATGAACGTTTCATTGATGAAAACCTACACACGTATTCCAATCTTACCACTGGACGTGTCTATTGGAATGTCATCAATAAAGAGCGTGATGGAAAATATCTTGGTGAAACCGTTCAAGTTATTCCTCATATTACCAATGAAATCAAGAGTTTCGTAATTCGTGCAGGAGAACATGCAGCTGCCGATGTCGTAATTACCGAGATTGGTGGTACGACTGGCGATATTGAAAGCTTACCATTTCTAGAATCCATTCGTCAGGTTGCCTTAGAGGTTGGTCGTAAAAACTGTCTCTTCATCCATGTCACTTACATCCCTTATATTTCGGGTTCACAGGAATATAAATCAAAACCAACTCAACATTCCGTAAAAGAATTACAGTCTTATGGCATCAATCCAGATATCATTGTGGCGCGTTGTGATGAAACCATTCCGCAGTCTGTATTAGACAAAATTTCATTATTCTGTAATGTTGAAAAACGTTGTGTCATTCAAAATAAGACACTTCCTTCTCTATATGAAGTACCATTTATGTTAGAAGAACAAAATCTTGCGGATATCGTCTGTGAAAAGACAGGTCTTGAAGTTCGTAAACCGGATTTAAGTGAGTGGCAACAAGTTGTCGACAACATTAAGGCAAGCACAAAACCTGTAAATATTGCCCTAGTTGGCAAATATGTGGCCTTACACGATGCCTATTTATCAGTCAGTGAAGCCTTGTATCATGGTGGTTTTGAAAATCATGCCAAAGTCAACATTCAATGGATCGATTCAGAAGGCTTAGAAAATGCCAACTTAGATGAAGTCTTTAAAGATACTGATGGAATCATTTTACCTGGTGGTTTTGGAGATCGTGGTATTGAAGGTATGATCAGTGTAGCTTCTTACGCAAGACAAAAACAAATTCCTTATTTAGGTATCTGTTTAGGTATGCAGATTGCAGCCATTGCCTTTGCTCGCGGTGCACTAGGTTTAAAGGATGCCAACTCTTTTGAATTTGATCCACAAAGTAAACATACAATCATTGATTTCATGGAAGATCAAAGTAATGATATTCGTAAAGGTGGAACCATGCGTTTAGGATCTTATCCATGTTCATTAAGAGCCGATACAAATATTTGGTCTTGCTACAAAAAAGATATGATTGATGAAAGACATCGTCATCGTTATGAATTCAACAACGAATATCGTTCTGAATTTGAACGTAACGATATGATGATTGTCGGAACAAGTCCGGATAAACAATTGGTTGAAGCAATTGAGTATAAGAATCACCCTTTCTACATTGGTGTACAATATCATCCTGAATTTAAATCTAGACCCAACCGTCCACACCCATTATTTGTGGGTTTAGTTAAGGCCAGTCTAGAAAACAAAGAAAGTCACAAATAGTGACTTTTCTTTTTTATATATACTTTTTAATTTCAACCACAGATACATTCATAACGAAAGCTACAGACTTTTTATCCATTGTATTAGAAAGGCGAAGTATCATATTCTTGATCTGTTTTCTTCAGCATCCGTTTTTTATTTCACAAAAGATAAGCCATCCTCGTTTTTCAATGTGCATGAGTTACACATTCTATGATTATCAATTAAATTCACATTAAAGAACAATTAGACAATTTTCTCCTTTAACTCTCCATAATATTTTCCTTCCAATTCTTGTCAAGCCATGAAGTCTAGTCAAATAATAACTAAAGCGAATTGGCAGATGATCTTGAGTTTGTCTTAACTGCATTTCTAAATCCACCATCGTTTGATTATCTAATTCAACCTTGAATTCTTCATTTTACTATAGTCTTTTACCATATCTGAATTTTTAACATCCACATGATGGACTTTCCTTTCTGAAAATACCGTAAGTAATGATTTTAAGGCATCATTAGCCTCTTTACAATATTCGCCAAAAACATACTTGAAGGCGAAATCAATTAATAAATTTGCGTTACGCATGAACGTCTCAATTCTAGCAGGCATTTCCTACATACTCATATACAAAAAAAGGAATTTTTTTGAAAAAAAGAAAAATTTCTCAAAACATTTGTGAAAATAATGATATTATATACGCGACAGGAGGATACTAGAAAAATGAAAATTGTCGATGAATATTTTGGATGTGACGTATTCAGTACATCTGCTATGCAAAGATACTTGCCTCATGCCGTCTACAAACAAATGATGGATGTGATGGAAAAAGGAAAGGAACTTCCTAAAGAGATCGCAGATGTAGTCGCAAACGCCATGAAAGACTGGGCTATGGATAAGGGTGCAACTCACTATACGCACTGGTTCCAACCCATGACAGGTATTACGGCTGAAAAGCATGATGCGTTTATCAATCCAACAGGGCCAACATCTGTTATTTCAGATTTTAGAGGAAAAGAATTAATCAAAGGTGAACCCGATGCCTCAAGTTTTCCAAGCGGAGGATTGCGTGCCACTTTTGAAGCCAGAGGATATACCGCATGGGATCCAACTTCTCTAGCTTTTGTCAAAGAAAAAACTTTATATATTCCAACCTTATTCTGCTCTTATGATGGTAGTGCTTTGGATAAGAAAACACCATTATTGAGAAGTAATGATGCCTTAAACAAAGCAGCTGTTCGTTTATTAAACATTATGGGTTACAACATTCATAAAATCAAAACAACAGTAGGTCCAGAACAAGAATATTTCTTGATTGATGAAGACATGTTCAAAGAACGTCTAGACTTATTAGTAACAGGAAGAACATTATTTGGTGCGGCTCCCGTAAAAGGTCAAGAATTAGATGATCACTACTTTGGTAGTTTATCTGAACGAGTAAAAGCTTATATGGAAGAAGTCGATGAAGAACTTTGGAAATTAGGTGTTTATGCCAAGACCGAACACAAAGAAGTAGCTCCATGTCAGTTTGAATTGGCGCCTGTATTTACATCAACAAATATTGCGAATGACCAAAACCAATTGACTATGGAAGTTCTACAAAAAGTAGCTTCTCATCATGGATTGGTATGTTTACTACATGAAAAACCATTTGATGGTGTCAATGGTAGTGGTAAACACAACAACTGGTCTTTCTGTACAGAAGAAGGAGAAAACATTTTAGAACCAGGTGATTCGCCAAAAGACAATATTCGTTTCTTAACCGTTCTAGCTGCCATCATCAAAGGTGTAGACGAATACCAGGATTTATTAAGAATCTCTGTTGCCAGTGCCGGAAACGACCACCGTTTAGGTGCAGATGAAGCTCCACCCGCTATTATCTCTATCTATTTAGGTGAAGAACTAACTGCCATTCTTGAAGCCATTGAAGCTGGAAATGAATATGTAGATACAATCGATCGTAAATTGGAACTTGGTGTTTCTACCCTTCCTCCAATCGCAAAAGATTCTACAGACCGTAACCGTACTTCTCCATTCGCATTTACAGGTAATAAATTCGAATTCAGAATGCTTGGATCCAACTTAAACATTTCTTGTCCAAACACTATTTTAAATACAATCGTAGCCGAAGAATTAACACAGTTTGCGGATGAATTGGAATGTGTTAAACAAAAAGATATGACAAAATCCTTAATTGCGTTGATTCAAAAGACATTAAAGAATCATAAGCGTATCATTTTCTCTGGAAATGGATATTCCGATGTATGGAAAAAGGAAGCACAAAAACGTGGCTTATTAGAACTTAAAACAACAGCGGATGCACTTCCTCACTATACAGATCCAAAGAATCTACAATTATTTGAAAAACACAATGTATATTCTGCAAGTGAATTGCATGCTCGTGAAAGTATCCTACTCACAAACTACTACCAAGTAGTTCAAATTGAAGCTAAAACAATGGCTTATATGTTACGAAAACAAATCTTACCTGCTATCTTTAGTTATGAAGCTAAATTGGCTCAAATCATTCAAACAAAAAAATCAAGTGGCATTGAGGCACCATTAGAAGTTAAAATCTTAAAAAACATCAATACACCTCTAGAATTAGTATCCAATCACTTAGATACATTAGAAGCATTGATCAACAAAGAAACCACAACAGAAAAACAAGCTGCTCGTTTTGCGGCCGATGAATTACTTCCGTTAATGGAAACGATTCGTCAATTGACGGATGTGATTGAAACCAATGTTTCTAAAGAAGACTGGCCTTTACCAGACTATAACGACATTTTATTTAAATCTATGTTGTAGGGAATCCAAGGATTCCCTCTTTTTTACATTAATTTTCTGAAACTACTTGCATATTTCTCTTTCAAGGTTCATAATCACTTAAAAAGGAGTTTTAATTATGAGCAAATTAGTCGTACACGCAAAAATAATGATTGATGGAGTGAATGATACACCAAAGAAAGATCAATTGATTTCAATTGAAGATGGAAAAATTGTTTCCATTGAAGAATATCATGAAACAAATGAAGAAGTCATTCATGCCAATGTCGTTACCCCTGGTTTTTTTAACTGCCACGTTCACATTATGGAACCGGTTGGCTTTGGGACCGATAAAAAGTTTAGTTTGATGGAGAAAGCATTCTATACGCATAAACACTGTGAAGACTACCTTCATTCAGGAGTTACTTTTATCCGTGTTTTAGGTACTGCCAACGATTATGATATGCAGATTCGTGACTGTATTGATTCTGGACTCATTCAAGGACCACATATGTTGTGTGCTGGAAGATGCATTTGTATGACAGGCGGTCATGGTTGGCAAGATGGAATTGAAGCCGATGGCAAGGATGAATGTCGAAAAGCAGCTCGTACCCTTCTTAAAGAAGGTGTCGATATAATTAAAATCATGGCTACAGGTGGAGTTATGACCAAAGGGGTTGAGCCAGGAAGTGCTCAATTAACACAAGAAGAAATGGCTGTCATTATTGAAGAAGCACATAAAGCTGGAAGAAAAACAGCTACCCATGCCCAAGGAACACAAGGCATAAAAAATGCTCTATATGCTGGTATTGATTCAATAGAACACGGAATCTTCTTAGATCAAGAATGCTTGGATTTTATGAAAGAACACGGTACTTATTTAGTTCCTACTTTAGTTGCTCCTCAATGCATTGTAGAAAATGGTATTGAAGCAGGTATTGCTGACTATATGGTTAAAAAGGCAATCTATGTTAAGGATGCACACGTAGAAAGTTTTAAAAAAGCCTATGCCCAAGGATTAAAGATTGCCCTAGGTACAGATGGTGGTACACCATTCAACTACCATAACAACACCGCTTATGAAATGGAATTAATGGAGAAATACGGTGTAGATCGTATGGATATTTTAAAAATTGCGACACACAATTCAGCTGATTGTTTAGGTGTTTTAGATGATTATGGAACTTTAGAAGTGGGTAAACATGCCGATCTCGTTTGTCTTGAAGAAAATCCATTGGATGCTATTTCAAATGTTCGTAAAATTGATAAGGTCATTAAAGATGGAGTGATTGTAAAGTGACAAAGCTATATATTCATGCCCAAACTTTAATTGATGGTATTAGTGATACACCTAAGCTCGATCAATTAATTACTATTGAAGATGATAAAATCGTTCAAATTGAAGATTATCACGAAATAAACGGAGATATCATTCATGAAAGTGTTATTACACCCGGTTTCTTCAATTGTCACGTACACATTTTGTATCCGGTTGGATTTGACTCAAAAAAAGAATTTTCTTTAATGGAAAAAGCTTTCTATGCCCAAAAACACTGTAAAGAATATTTAGAATCTGGTGTTACTTTTATTCGTGCAGTAGGTACAGAAGAAAACTATGACCTACAAATTAAAGAGGCCATTGACAACCATGTGATTGAAGGACCTCATATGTATTGTGCTGGTAAAGTTATTTGTATGACAGGCGGTCATGGATGGCAAGAAGGCATTGAAGCCGATGGTAAAGATGCATGTTTAAAAGCCGTTCGTACACAGCTTAGAAGCGGTGTGGATCTGATTAAGATGATGGCTACAGGAGGCGTTATGACTAAGGGTGTTGAACCTGGCAATGCTCAGTTTACTGTGGATGAAATGAAGGTCATGATTGAAGAGGCACATAAGGCCGGAAGAAAAACAGCTACCCATGCCCAAGGATTACAAGGTATTAAAAACGCTTTATATGCAGGCATTGATTCCATTGAACATGGTTGTTTTTTAGATGATGAATGTTTAGAACTGATGAAAGAACATAATACATTCTTAGTCCCTACCCTTTGTGCTCCCCAATGCATTATCGATAAAGGTGTAGAAAATGGTGTAGCCCAATATATGGTGGATAAGACGTTAAAAGTCAAGGATGCCCATGTTGAAAGTGTTAAGAAAGCTTATGAAAAAGGTATTCAGATTGCCTTAGGCACAGATGCAGGAACGCCATTTAATTACCATTCAAATACAGCTTATGAAATGGAGCTTTTGGCTCGACTTGATATTTCAAACATGGATATCTTAAAGATGGCCACGATCAATTCCGCAAGATGTGTTGGAGTTGAAAAGGACTATGGTTCGATTGAAGTTGGTAAACAGGCTGATTTAGTTTGTTTAAATGAAAATCCATTAGAGAACATTTCAAACGTAAGAAAAATTAATAGAGTCATTCAATCCGGTAAGATTGTGGTAGACAACAATTAAAACTATAGGAAAAAGGTAGAAATCTTAAAACTTGATTTCTACCTTTTCATTTTGATGGATAACGCTGCAGTGCCATGCCTGTTAAATATGGCATCGGCATTTTATATATAGCTTTTTTGAATAATTCTTTTGTTTTCGGATCAAATTGTTCTAATTTTGAAAAAATTGTAATCAAATGTTCAGTCATACGACATGATTCAATACATTCAAGAATGCGTTCCATTTTTAGAAAATCAAATACATCTTCACTCTTTTTAAAATGATCAAATAATTCATGAACATCTGGATCCGTATCATCATACCCATTATAGAAAATAGACAGATAGCTTTCTGGTTTTAAAAACACAGGAGCCATCAATTCATAGTCTAGACGCGTATTTGCGATCACATCCATATATGGAATTGAATCATAATACAATATAGCTTCTCCATAAGTATCATCTGGAATCAAATAATCAAATGTATAGTATGTCCAGAAATTAAATAATGGATTGGTTTCCAAACTTCTAAGATCCAAGCCATACTTTTGTGCTTGCCTTTGAACAACCATGAGATCAATAGCTCCACAACTGCGAATAAATCCAATTAAACAAAGTAAAGGTTCTTCTTGTTTTTCTTTTTGATCAAAATCCACAATTTTTAAAGCCTCAATAACACTTTCCTTCAGCTCGTCTGGAATTTCATTTTTAAATAATAAATATTTTCGATAAAGCGCCACCTTTTCAAATGGTATACTACGAACATCCACTTCTTTATAATTGTTTTCACGATTCGTTTTAAAAGTTTTAGTTATTTTACTGTACAAACATCTACAATATTTTCTGGTGTATATTGTTGAATAATTAGCTCAACCATTTGTTTACGAGTAATTTTTTCACAACTCACATCATCCGGAAAACATATCCGAAAAAATTGACTGTACACAACTTCTTTTCGATAATGATTGATTTCTTGTATTAATGAGCTCATAACTCTCCTTTTAATTCATATTTTTTGGCAACAACGAGTAAATCTTTTGTCCGTAACTATAATCTTCAAATGCCTTTGAAACAAGTTTTTGGCTAAGCTGCATATCGGCCGTTGAAATAAAACCATCATAGATGATCATCCCATTAAATGGCATAATAGCAGTTTGAATCAACATAGGTGTTTTTTCGGCCGGAATAAATTTATCTAAGTTTTCATTTAAACCCTTGACCATATAGTTGATGCCTTCATCATTTAATACTGTATAGTTCTTTTCATAGACAGCCAACAAAAAGTTTTTGCGCATGCCATATTTAAAATCTTTTATAATATTCAAATTACGATATGTTAGATTTAAAGGATTCTTTTGAACATAGCCATCAATAAAACGATCTTTTTCTTTCCAGAACACCTCGATTAGATTGACCAATTCATCGGGTTCAATATAATTATTGGGATCAATTTTCTTATTTGGGATAATTTGTTCCAAAGCATTCACATAATCTAAGACGCTAAAATATAACTTATAGAATAGGCGTGTATCTTTTTGATCTAAATAAGCATACGTTTGTTTCTCATTTAGAGCACGAAGCTTATCATTAAAAGATACGTGCTCATGTGCTTCTTTATAGCCTTTCATACTAAGTCCATAATAATTTGGTAATGAAATTTGTACAACAGCTTTGCGATAGCGCTTTGTCAAAGAATCTGAGAATCCATTAAAGAATGGAATTAAATCGATCTTTTCTTCATTCACAGTACCACGAAGCAAATTGTTGAACAATTCATCCTTAAACTTTGTGATGTCCTGCACTTCTTTTTTAACAGCTGTAAAAAATTTTTTAATATCTGGATTTGTCGCATCAAAACCATGATAAAAGATAGAAATGTAGCTGTCTCGATCTAAGAATTTTGGTTCGAATCTTTCGCGTTCGATACGACAATTGCGAATGTTAAACAATAGATCTTTATAATCCCAATATACATATTCATTAGCTAAACTATGATCAATTAATTCATAGTCTTCTTTTAAATACGCCCAGAAATTGAAGAGTTTTCCCTCAATAATGGCTTTATAATCGTATGCACAAGCACTACATACGGCTTGAATCAAAGATGGTTCAATGATGCCAAAGGCACGTATAATTCCAAGAATGACTAAGCTTGGTTCATCTTTTTCTGCCTTCTGATCTAAATCAATATCTTTAACAGCTAATTTGACATTCTTTTTGAATTCTTCAGGTAATTCTTTATCAAAATATAAAAACTTAGAGCTTAATGCATGTTTTTCAAAACGATATCGATCGTCTTCTAAGTCTTGGTTGCGTAATAATCTTCTTAATACCTTTAATTCCCATGTTGTGCAAATAGAAACTAAATACTCAGGGGTATAGGTTTCAATCATGCGTTCAAACATTTCTTTTCTTGTCATGGAATCATAGTCCCAATAATCGTTTTGACATGTTCTTTTATAACAATCAAAAACCTTTTCTTTACTATAACGATTTGCATGTTCCAATAAGCGCACCAAAAAAAACTCCTCCTTTATATATCTTCAAAGGGATTCATCGTACCCTTTTTTCAATCCAATGAGAAGCCAAAACAAATGCTTTGGCAATATTTTTATTTCTCCTTGAGATTGTTATAATTATTATAGTATGATATCGAAAAAAATTGAACCTATGTGTTAGAATTATACCTAAGAGGAAGAAGTATGCGAATCATAGAAATTTTTAAACGATTATTTCATTGTAAAAAACCAATTGAGATCAAACCAAAGAAAAATGTAAATGCTCCAACGAAGATGAAACAAAAGAAGGATTTAAATCCACCAAAAAAGATGAAACAAACGTATGTCGCAAAATCTACCAATTATTTGGATGAACAATACGAATTATTTCAAACCATTCAGCCTGGATATCTTGTCTTTTGTCGTATGCCCGTTTGCGAAGATAATTTGGTGGATATAAATCACCCCCATCGTATTCGTCCCTTTTTGATTATCAAAAAGGACAAAGACTATTTGTATGGGTATGCGGGAAGCACAAAGAAAAAGAATCCAAAGATTCAATATACTTTAAAAGATGGACATAAAGATAAGGAAACAGGTGCCTTTAGCGATTCCTATCTATATTTAAATAATGTGTATCGAATTCCCATCCAGAATATCAAAGGAATTTTAAAACAAGTCTCAAGCAAAGATTTGATTCAAATCCAAAGAAAGATTCAATTATTGAAAAATAGTGATGTACATCATATTGTTTTATTTGAAAACATTGAATTTACATTTGAAATAGGAGATATAGTGGAATATAATACTTCCCTTTACTTTTTATCAAAAATTCAAGGCGATAAAATATATGGATATGTGTGTTCAAATACAAATGGTGATATCGAGTTAAAAGGTTTAAATCTATTCATTAATACAGATATAGAAAGAAAAATCGAGCCGAATCCACATAGTTTAAAATATATTTTTAACACGAATGTGAATCGTTATGTGAATAAACAGTTAAAGAAAGAAAACAAAGAAGTGTTGAAACTAAAAGAAGATATTTACGTTTCTAGAAATGTACAATACTACAATTATTATCCACTAGGAACCATATTAAGGGATATCAACACAAATGAAGAAATTGTATATTTATTTAATTACCGCAAGCGCTCCTATTGTGCAAGGCTAGAAGAAATGTATAATGATAATTATTCAATTTGGCAATATTCTCCAAAATATTATTGTGTGGAGGATGAATTAACTGAAAATGGCATAAAAGAGATGTTGGAGGGTTTCTTAAGCAAGAAATCACGGAATAAAGAGATCAACAAACCTTTTATTCCAATTTTTGAAATCGAATATAAGAAAATAAAGAAGGTTTAGATAGTATGGCATTCACAATCGAAAGTGCAAAACAAGTTCTAGATGATTATTATGATTTGGTGCATTCCAAATACGAGGATGATATCCAGTTTATAAATGCCCTAGAATTTTTAATTCAAGAAGCAAACAATCCAGAATATATGGTGGAACTGGGTGTCTGGTATTATGGACAAAAACAGTTTGATCTTGCGGAAGACTATTATTTAATGGCTGCTAAATTAAACTATGTAGATGCCTATGAATGTTTAGGCTTCATTTACTATTATGGACGCGTGGGACAACCCGATTATGAGAAGGCCTTTCACTACTATAAACTTGCGAGTGATCAAGGAAATATTGTGGCAGCCTATAAATTGGCGGATATGTATAAGAATGGCTATTATGTACAAAAAGATTATCCAAAATATGTACAAATCATTAAGAGTTTATATCCTTTACTACAAGGAGCAACGAATACGTTTGATCCTGTTCCCGAAGTCTATTCTAGGCTAGCAAAGATCTATGTAGAAGAAGGTAATGAAGATCAAGCCATTCAATTATTATTGATTGCGAAGGAATTCCAGTCGCAAAGATTGATTTATTCGGACTTCTTTGGTGATCTTGCCATCATTAAACATATCGTACTCGATTTATATTCGCTTATTCAATTTGATTCAGACTGCATAGATCTATTTGATCTATACTATGTTCTACAAAAGCCATGTAAACTCGCCTTAGAAATCAATGGAGAAGATTATATTATCGAAGCCAAATACGAGGATGATTTATTCTATATTTCGATGGATGATAAAAACTATGAAGATGTCGATCAATTCTTTCAAAATGCAATAATTCATGATGAGCCATTATATAATCAATATGTAAATGTGAATTATCTAGAAATGTTAGACTAAAACAAAAGTGGTAATTACTCAAACAAAATGAGTTTTACCACTTTATTTTCTTGAGTAATTGAAGCAGTAATTGTTTTAATATCTCATAAATAATTAGCAGGTTTTCACCTCTAACTTGCATTTTGTGTTAGTACGCGACGTAATGCAACAACTTTAAAAGAGCTGTTACTTCAATTTAATCTTGAAGATAAATTTTTCTCCTTCAATCGTTTCATATTTCATTTTATAATTATCTAATAGATTACGAACAATATATAAACCTAGACCATTTCCTTTAGATTGGGTTGGACCTTGTTTATTTTGAATAAAGAAATAGCCTTGTTCGATTCCAATATGAACAGTATCCTTTTCATGCGTATAATTGATCGCATTACTAATAAGATTAGACAAAATGATATTTAGAGCTGCCTTGCCAATATACATTTTTTCATTTTTTTAATCATTTTGAATTCTTAATTCCTTTTGGTGAATCAATACATTCATCAATATAAACATCTCTATTTTTATATTTTCCCACATTGTATTTCATTTTTTCTAAGATGATTTTAAGACTTGCATAGGCGTTTTTAATTCGTGACTGGCCCTTTAAAGAAATTGTATTTTATTTTCTCTAATCTTAGAATCTCTTTATTTTTAAATTCAAGATTGGAAATCGAATCAAGAAGTGTGTTTCATACAAATCATTAATTTGTGCCTTCAACTGCCCAATTTCATAACTCGAATCAGTTTCTAGACGAGCCTTCTTATCTAATGCCATCATTTGATCGGTTACACTTTTGATTTCAACTACATGATTTTTAATGGATTTGGCATACACTAAAGAGACAATAGCTGAAAAGCATAGGGATATAATTAAGGAGTAAGGAAGAAGTTGTAGACTTAGATTTTTAGCTTCGCATTTTGATCATGATCATAAGACTCGCCATTAGTACAGAAACGATAATAATACTCATCGACAAGCCATGACTTAATATGAAGCATAACGTATTATGTTTAATTACACTAAAAGCACATAGAATGATTCCTGATGGAAAGGATATAAATACAAGTTCTAATATAAATTGAACAATGATTTCCATCTTACTTTTTCCTATAGACAACAAGACACCCATTTCATGTATGCGATCTCTTAACCCTAGAACCAATACCAAAGATAAGACAACAAGTCCACACACAATGATAGAACAAGATAGAATCTGAATCATGTGCTTCATACTTTGTATAGATTCTAAAGACGATTTATAGGCATTCGTATCTTTAGACACAACATATTCACTTGATGGATTTAAGGATTAAACTTGTTTAAGCCTACTTTCTTTCTTCGAGAAAACTGTCATTTCATGGACCATTTTCGTATCTAAAAAATGATAATCCAAAAATACGGTATTCTCACTTAAATCCGAAGATAAACCTTTATATGTTTCATGCTTCTTACCTTCAAAAATTCCTTTGATTGTAAAAGTATGAGAATTCAAACATATTGTGCCCCCTACTTTTAAATGATTCTTTTTAGCTAGATCCAAATGAATAAGAATAGAGTTTCTATCCTTAGAATTAATATTTTTTCCTGAAATTAAAGTAAATACTCCACTACGAAATAAAACATTTTTTGAAGTGTTATTTGTTCCAACTACTGAAACTACATTCTTATATTCTTCAGGTAAAGAATCCAGTGTTACCCCCCTGCTTAATAGAAACTGCCTTAGTATCTTCTAGCTTAGAAACAAAATCATATTCATATACAGAACTATTAAAATACTGGTTTTCAAATTCAGAACCATCCTTTTTTTTGTACTACAATCGAACTCATCATTTAAAGGTTTTCCATTCGTAAATTGGATGAAAGTATACTCAAGCATCCATAAAGACTTAGAAGAATAATCATAAGTATCAAAAACAAGATACTCGTCTTTACTTTCTTTCTCGTGATATATGCATAAGCATTATGTATCAAAAAAAACAACTCCTTATCCAAAAACATTCTTTCATCATTTATGAAATGTTTATGAAATCAAGTCACGAATTTAAAAAAATATATTCTTGCATAAAGCCAAATAGAAAAACCACTGGATACAGTGGTTTTTCTGTATTTTTCTAATGTAAAGACACTAGTTTAATCCTTTGCGTTTGGTGAACTAGTGTCTTTTACATTTTTCTATAATCAATAATGTAATTTTTAGTAATTCAACTAAAGCCAATATACTCATGGCAACTTCAATGTACAGATAAATATACATAGAACACGTCCTCCTACATAATCGGAATCATCGAGAACTCA
The DNA here is from genome assembly GCF_020593575.1 of Holdemanella sp. DFI.5.55. Taxonomy (NCBI): domain Bacteria; kingdom Bacillati; phylum Bacillota; class Erysipelotrichia; order Erysipelotrichales; family Erysipelotrichaceae; genus Holdemanella; species Holdemanella sp. DFI.5.55. The sequence continues at coordinate 276 of NZ_JAJDMK010000009.1, read as the reverse complement.
AGATATCATCCTTTTCATTCCAAGGGTAGCCATTACTACATCCAGTCGCCAACCCCTATTATGAATCAATTTCAATTGTTTCTATTTCAGTGAATTAGACAAGATTAGTCTTGACTTTTATATATATCAATTGTTTAATAATCATACAGAAAGACTACTGGATACAGTGGATCCTCTGAATTATTTTATGTCGAAAGGCACTAGTTTAATCCTTTGGGGAAGGTGAACTAGTGTCTTTTACATTTTTCTATAATCAATAATGTAATTTTTAGTAAT
>NZ_JAJDMK010000089.1:0-7523 GCF_020593575.1 Holdemanella sp. DFI.5.55 | reverse complement strand
TTGCACCCTTTTGTACTTCTAACTTCTTGTTTTTATAAATTTTATTTTCAGATTATCACCAAAAAAATATAACATAAAAAAGAAGATTTCACTATGAAATCTTCACTTGATTTAAACAATTACGAACATGTCCAGACTGTCCAGTTACCTCTTCATTTTCAATCAAAGATAAGTGCACAGCTTCTTTACAAGATTCAATCGCTGCATCAAATACAATATTGATCTTATTATCGTTGATTTGTTTCAAAGTATGGACTTCTTCATTCCCAAAACGATTTGCGGTACTAAACGCAATCGCAATATCCCCAGAACCATTGCCCATATGCGATCCTGTTAAAGCTAAACCGACTGGCATTCTGTTACAAACTCTATGAAGTTGACGATCACTTAATGGAGCATCCGTTGCAATGATCATCATGATTGAACCTTTTTCTTGTTCTAAAGGCAATTGATTCCCCTCTACTTTATCTAACAAATATTGTTCTCTTAAACCAAAATTAGACAATACAAGTACACCTAGAGTATATGTATTTCCATCAATCTCAAAGATTCTTGAACTTGTTCCAATACCACCTGACATTTCAAAACAAGACATGCCTCGTCCGGCTCCAACACTGCCGAGTTCAAAATTTTTTTTACAGTCACGATACGCCTCATAAACATCTTCTTTTGTAACGACGCAATCGCGAATCGCATTTAGATATCCATCGTTGCATTCTCCAACGACAACATTAACACTTGTTAAATCTTCATTTTCTTTGACCATGATATCCACTAAGGCTTGTTGAACAACACCCACATTTAAAGTATTTGTCAAACAAATATAACTTTCTAAAGTTCCCAATTCCATAATTTGTGGTAATCCTGTCGTCTTCCCAAAACCATTTAAAATACTACAACCACAAGCTAACTTTTGATGAAATACATCTTCAGCCGTACGAATAAATGTCACACCTGTTTGGTGAGAATCAGAACAAATTGTTTTATGCCCAACCAAAACACCTTCGACATCTGTAATTCGATTTAATTTTCCTTTTTCCATAATATAACACCTCTTACAACCATTATATTAATAATTTTTAATTTGCACAAAAAAAGAAGCCGAAATCAATCAGCTTCTTTCATTTATTTCTTACTTGTAAAGTTCAACTAAACGTCGTAAGTGTTCATAACGTTCTTTAGCTACTTCTTCTGACTTAGCAAATAATTTTTCTGCTCTTTCAGGGAATGGTTTCACTAAACGAGTGTAACGAGATTCGTTGTGTAAGAAGTCTTGGTAAGTTCCATCTCCTTCTTTAGAAGTTAATGTGAATGGGTTCTTACCTGCTTCTTTCTTAGCTGGATCAAATGAGAATAAGTTCCAGTATCCAGATTTAACCGCTTTCTTCATTTCATCTTGACAGTGGTTCATTCCACCCTTAGCAATACCATGTAATTCACAAGGTGCATAACCGATGATTAAAGATGGTCCTGGATAAGCTTCTGCTTCAGCAATACATTTAACTGCTTGTGCAGGGTTAGCTCCAAGAGCGATTTGTGCTACATAAACGTATCCGTAGCTCATGGCGATTTCTGCTAAAGATTTTTTCTTCATTTCTTTACCAGCAGCAGCGAACTGACATACTTCACCGATGTTAGATGCTTTAGAAGCCTGTCCACCAGTATTTGAATACATTTCTGTATCGAATACCATAACGTTTACGTTTTCACCTGATGCAAGAACATGGTCTAATCCACCGAATCCGATATCATAAGCCCATCCGTCTCCACCGAAGATCCAAACAGATTTCTTAGCTAAGTATTCTTTCTTATCTAATACAGCTTTAGCATTTTCACATCCAGCTTCAGCAGCTTTTTCTACTTCAACTAATAATGCTTTTGTTGCTTCTGTGTTAGTACGAGTATTTTCTTTAGTTTCCATGAATTTTTCGAATGCAGCCTTGAATTCAGGAGTTGCTTTTTCGCTTTCGTTCATAGCACCTAATTTTTCGATAGCTTGTTCACGTAATACTTTTTGTCCTAATTGCATACCGAATCCGTGTTCAGCATTGTCTTCGAACAATGAGTTAGCCCATGCTGGTCCTTGTAAGCTGTCTTTGTTTACTGTATATGGAGATACAGATGCTGGACCACCCCAGATTGAAGAACATCCGGTTGCATTTGATACATACATGTGTTCACCAAATAACTGAGTAATTAAACGAGCATAAGATGTTTCAGCACATCCAGCACATGATCCAGAGAACTCTAACAATGGTTGGTTGTATTGAGAACCCTTAACTGTGTCATCAGCGAATCCAGAATCTTTCTTAGAAACGTTAGCTACTAAGTAATCGAATACTGGTTGTTCTTCAGCTTGAGATTCTTGAGGAACCATCTTGATTGCTTGAGTTGGACATACAGTGATACATTCACCACATCCCATACAATCTAATGGAGATACACTCATTGTATATTTGAATTCTGTAGCTTTTGGTTTAACATCAGCTAATTTGATTTGTGCAGGAGCAGCCTTAACTTCTTCTTCGCTCAATAAGAATGGACGAATAGTAGCGTGAGAACATACGAATGCACATTGGTTACATTGAATACATTTTTCAGGATCCCATTCAGGAACTGTAACAGCTGTACCACGTTTTTCGTAAGCACTAGCACCAGTTTCCCATTGACCATCGATGTTACCAACGAATGCAGATACAGGTAATGAATCTCCATCCATTTTGTTAACTGGTTCCATGATGTCTTTAACCATCTTAACTGTTGCAGGACGTCCTGACAATTCAGGTTTTGGTGCATCAGCTTCTGGGTTAGCCCAAGATGCAGGAATTTCAACTTTGTGAGTTGCGCCAACACCAGCATCGATAGCTTTATAGTTCATTTCAACAACTGCATCACCCTTCTTAGAGTAAGATTTCTTAGCAGCTGCTTTCATATAATCTACAGCTTCTTCAATTGGCATAATGTTAGCTAATTTGAAGAATGCAGATTGTAAGATCGTGTTTGTACGTTTACCCATACCAATTTCGATAGCTTTGTCAATGGCATTGATTGTGTACAATTGGATATTGTTGTCTGCGATATATTTTTTAGATTCAGCAGGCATGTGTTTGTCTAATTCTTCGTCTGACCATTGGCAGTTGATCATGAATACACCACCAGGTTTTACGTCTTGAACCATCTTGTATCCATTTACTACATATGAAGGGTTGTGACAAGCTACGAAGTCAGCCTGGTTAATGTAGTATGGGCTACGGATTGGTTTGTCTCCGAAACGCAAGTGAGAAATCGTGATACCACCAGTTTTCTTAGAGTCATATTGGAAGTAAGCCTGAATATATTTGTCAGTGTGGTCACCGATGATCTTAGTAGAGTTCTTGTTAGCACCTACAGTACCGTCTCCTCCAAGACCCCAGAATTTACATTCAACCGTTCCTGGAGTTGAAGTGTTAGGAGCTGGTTTAACTTCTGGCAACGATAAGTTTGTAACGTCATCCACGATGCCAATTGTAAAACGAGGTTTTGGTTCGTCTTTTAACAATTCAGTATAAACAGCGAACACACTTGAAGGTGGAGTATCCTTAGATCCTAAACCATAACGTCCACCGCAAAGAGTGATGTCATTTAATCCTGCTTCGCGAAGTGTTGTAGCTACATCTAAGTATAATGGGTCAGCTAGAGCACCTGGTTCTTTAGTACGGTCAAGTACTGCAACTTTCTTAGCTGTCTTAGGAAGAACTTTTAATAAGTGTTTGCTTGACCAAGGACGATATAAACGAACCTTAACTAAACCAACTTTTTCTCCTTTTGCAGTTAAGTAGTCGATAACTTCTTCAGCAACGTCATTGATAGAACCCATAGCGATGATTACACGATCAGCTTCAGGATCACCATAGTAGTTGAACAAGTCATAGTTTGTTCCTAATTTTTCGTTGATTTTACCCATGTATTTTTCTACTACAGCAGGTAATTCATCATATGCAGTGTTACATGCTTCACGGTGTTGGAAGAAGATATCTCCATTTTCGTGAGAACCACGCATAGTTGGACGTTCTGGATTCAAAGCGTGTTTACGGAATTCCTCAACAGCTTCCATTGGACACATTTCTTTTAAATCTTCGTAGTCCCATTTTTCAATTTTTTGAATTTCGTGAGAAGTACGGAATCCATCAAAGAAGTTGATGAATGGCACTTTACCTTCTAAAGCAGCTAAGTGAGCTACTGGAGATAAATCCATAACTTCTTGTGGGTTAGTTTCACATAACATAGCGAAACCTGTTTGACGACAAGCATAAACGTCTGAGTGATCACCAAAGATGTTCAATGCGTGAGTTGCAACTGTACGTGCAGATACATCGAATACACATGGTAATTGTTCAGCCGCGATCTTGTACATGTTTGGAATCATCAATAATAAACCTTGAGATGCAGTGAATGTATTAGTCAATGCACCAGCAGCTAATGATCCGTGAACAGCACCAGCAGCACCTGCTTCTGATTGTAATTCACTTACAACTACTTGATTTCCAAAAATATTTTTCTGTCCAGCTGCAGACCATTGGTCAATAGAGTCTGCCATTGGACTAGATGGAGTAATAGGATAAATTGCAGCAACGTCTGTAAAAGCATACGCAACGTGAGCCGCAGCCGTATTTCCATCCATAGACTGTTTTGCTCTAGGCATTAATATTTCCTCCTTTATAGATATTCAATACCATAGATTATTATACGAGCTTCATGTCAAATTTTAAAGGTTAAATTCACTATAGAGGTTAGTCTCTTCTAATTTGTAAGCGTATAAAAAAGAGACGTAAACACTTGCTTACATCTCTATTTTCATCATTACTCTTTACCTAATAGTTTGAACATATTCTTTTTATAAACTTCAACGCCAGGTTGATTGAATGGGTTAGAATCATTCATCAAAGTTGTCATTGCGATGGCCTTGAAGAAGAACATACACATATTACCAAAGTCATAAGAAGTCATGCCTGGCATAGTTAATAAGATATTTGGAACTCCACCTGTTTCTTCATGAGCCTGTAATGTTCCTTTGGCAGCCATTTTATTAGCCCAATCCACACTCTTACCAGCCAAGTAGTTCATTCCATCTTCATTGGCTTCATCATTAGGGAATGTTAAATCGATCATTGGTGTATCGACATATAAGTTTGTTTCGAACAATACTTTCTTACCTTCCTGAACAAATTGTCCTAAAGAGTGTAAGTCTGTTGAGAAACATACTGAATCAGGTAAAATACCCTTTCCATCTTTTCCTTCACTTTCTCCAAACAATTGTTTCCACCATTCGGCAACCATCTGCATTTGAGGTTCATAGTTTACTAACAATTCAACATCATATCCTTGGTTTTGAAGAATACGACGAGCCACTGCATATCGGTAAGCAGGGTTTTTTTCAAGAGCCGCATCTCCATATTCACCCATACCATCATGTAAACCTTTCATCAAAGCATCGATATCGATTCCAGCTACTGCGATTGGCAATAATCCAACTGGAGTAATGACTGAGAAACGTCCACCAATATCATCAGGAATGACGAATGTTTCATATCCTTCTTTATCTGCTAAAGCCTTCAATGTTCCTCTAGCCTTATCTGTAGTGGCAATAATACGATTCTTTGCATCTTCACCATATTTTTCTTCCATAAATTGTTTTAAGATACGGAAAGCCAATGCTGTTTCCGTTGTAGTTCCAGATTTAGAAATAACATTTACAGTAACTTCCTTATCTTTAATATAGTTCATGACCTGTGAAATATAAGTAGATGAGAAAGTGTTTCCCATATAAATAATTTCAGGCTTGTTGTCACCATATAAACCATTCATCATTTCAATGGCAGCACGAGCACCTAAATAAGATCCTCCAATACCACATACAACGAATACTTCTGTATTTTCACGTACTTTTGCGGCAACCTCTTTAATGCGACTAAATTCTTCTTTATCATAATTGTTAGCCCAGTTTAGCCAACCGATAAAGTCGTTACCCTTACAAGTACCATTTTGTAAAGCTTCATCAATAGCGCGAACTTGATTCTGATAAGCCTTTACATCTTCTTTTAAGAAAGCATGATTTAAATCTAACGTAATCATATTTATTTTCCCTCCATAGCTATCTCCACTCATGATTATACCACGATTTAACATTGTGTGATATAATGTTTTTTGTTAGGAGTGTGAGTTTATGATACCATCGTCCTTATATCCACTTGTTACAGCTCTTTTGAGCAATATACTTGCACAAGTAGGAAAAACGGTCGTATATTATTATAGAACTGGCAAATGGGACTTACACTGGGTCATCGCAAGTGGCGGCTTTCCAAGCAGTCACTCATCCACTGTAACTGCCCTTTCTCTTTCCATTGGAATTCAGGAAGGCTTTGATTCAGCCATATTTGCCGTAACCACTATCTTTTCCTTTATTGTCATGTATGATGCATGTCACGTCCGCTATTACTCAGGTAAAAATATTGAATTAACGCAACAGTTAGTCAAAGATTTACGAGAAATGACAGGACTTCGCTTTGACAATCCAATCTATCAAGAAAAATTAAAGAATGTTCTTGGTCATAAATTTGTCGAAGTCATCGGAGGATTTGTGGTAGGACTGATTGTCCCATTGATTTTATGTCCACTATTTTTATAAGTTAGGAGTGTTATTTTATGGATACTGTAGTAGATAGTAAAGCCGTTAATGATTGTTTAGATAAAATTCGTCCTTATATTCAACATGACGGAGGCGACATTGAACTATTAGGAGTTGACGAATTCAATGTTGTCTATGTTTCTTTCAAAGGTGCTTGCCAAGGATGCATGATGGCCTCTGAAGATTTCTCAGGTGGAATCAAAGAATTATTACTTGAAGAAGTACCAAACATCCGTGATGTAGTACTTGTAGGTTAAGATATCGAAAGATATCTTTTTATTTTTAGGAGTTTTACCATGTACACCAAAGAACAATTAAGGAGACTTTTGATTCCATTAATGTTCGAACAAGTTTTAAACGCATTAATGAGATCCGTTGATACCATTATGGTCACCAATATTGGTTCAACCGCTATTTCCGCCGTCTCCCTTGTGGATTCATTAAATATTTTAATCATCAATATATTTGCCGCCATGGCAACCGGAGGCGCCATCATCTGCGCCCAACACTTAGGTTCTGACCAAAAAACAAGGCCAATCAAGCCTTGAAACAATTGATTATCTCCGTCACCCTTATTTCCATACTGATTACCATACCCTGCATTTTATTCAGAAGACCGCTATTAACACTGAGTTTTGAATCTATAGAAAAAAGCGTGATGGATAATTCTTTAAGCTATCTATTCATCACGGCACTATCCTACCCCTTCATCGCCCTATACAATGCAGGTGTTGCAAGCTTTCGAACAAATCAAAATTCAAGACTTCCCATGACCATTGCGTTTAGCTCTAACATATCAAACATTGTGAGTACCCATCTGACAACCCCAGGCATTTTCCAAGCCTCTAGCCGTGGCATA
>NZ_JAJDMK010000088.1:0-7646 GCF_020593575.1 Holdemanella sp. DFI.5.55 | reverse complement strand
TATTTTCAAACTTTTTCATAAAAAATACTTGAATTTTATATAGTTAGCTCCCTTATACAAAAGTAAAAAGGCACTTACAGCTCATGTATTTCATGAACTATAAGCACCTTTGCTTTATGTATGAACGTATTTTATTCCGAATGAAACAATTTGTCAACGCTTTTCTGAAACTTTTTGAAAATTTCTTTCCATGTGATAATAACTAGGAACCAAGATTATAACAGCACCAATCCATGCCAACACTTCTACAGGATATAGGCCAGCTTTACCAAAATAGATAGGTAGAATCAAAGCTCCAGAGATTCGCATCAATAACTCAAATAAGCCAGATACCATAGGAATAAAGGCATTGGATAAGCCCTGTATAGTAGAACGATAGGCGTGTAACATATATAAAATTGGAAGCCAAACGGTTAAACATCGTAAGAAATTCAATCCATATGTCATTGCTTCATTAGCACCTTCACTTGTTTTTGATATAAAACAAGATAAGAAGAATGGTCCAAAAATCCAAAGTATGATAGAAATCAAGATGGAAGTAGCCAAAGATAATAAAACAACTTTTTTCACACCACTCTTGATACGATCATAACGATGTGCTCCATAATTTTGTCCCGTATATGTAACCATGGCATAGCCATAAGAAACAGCTGAAATTTCAAGCACTCCATATAGCTTGTTCATAGCTGTAAATCCAGCAAGGAAATAAGTTCCATATCGATTTACGGCACTTGTTAATACCATACCACCAATTGAAATCAAGACATTTTGTAGTGCCATAGGAATTCCTAATCTAAATTGATTTTTATAGTATGTTACGTCCTTACAAATTGATGTAGGCATATATTCTTTTAATTTTAATACATGATATAAACAGAAGCATCCAGCTAGAATTTGTGCAATAACTGTCGCAACACCAGCACCGATGATTCCCCACTCAAATCCCATCACGAATAGTATATCTAAGCCTACGTTAAAAATACTGGCAATAATCATGGCTTGTAGTGGTGTTTTAGAATTGCCAAAAGCACGTAAAATACTGGCAAGTGCATTATAAAACATAGTCGCAAACAAACCGATATAAATAACGTGTGTATACGCTAGAGCTCGATCCATAATATCAGCTGGTGTTTTTAATAAAATCAAAATATTTGGCAAAAGCGGATAAATCACGGCTAATAAAACCACTGTTGATATAATCGCATTCACAACTAAAGTAGAAATACATTTTTGTACATTACTCTTATCATGAGTACCAAACGCATGAGCTATCGGAATTGAAAAACCTTGGGCAAGACCAGTCACGACTGCAATTCCCATCCATGTTAGCCAATCCGAACATCCTATGGCTGCTAACGCCTTCACACCAAGGTGTCTAGAAACAATGATAGTATCACAAACTGTATATAGCTGCTGAAATATATTTCCAAGCATTAAAGGTAGAGAAAACAAAAAAATCAACTTTAATTCATTTCCCTTCGTCATATCTTTCACTTGCATAAAACCTCTCCTATTAAACAAAAATAGTATATCATATACAATTAATTTCTTAAAAAAGTTATTTACAACTAACTGCCTTAGAGTTATACTAATAGTAGTTAGTTATACCTAACTTTTAAGGAGGTAAAATCATGAAATATGCATTCGCAAGTCGTACTGGTAATGTGGAAGAAATTATCAGTTCATTAGGTATTGATGCATTACGCATCAATGATGGATCTGAGAGCATTGATGAACCATACATCTTATTTACTTATACAGATGGCTATGGGGATGTACCAGCTGAAGTCGAAAACTTCTTGATGGCCAATGGCACATTGATTCAAGGTGTTGTCTGCTCCGGAGATACAAATTATGGTGACGCATATTGCCAGGCAGCTGATAAAATCAGTGAAGATTATGGTTGTGAAATTCTATATAAAGTAGAAAATTCCGGTACACCTGAAGATATCGAAAACATCAAAAAAGCGATTGGAGCTTAATTATGCCGAAACAGCGTTTTGAATCATTATTGGCCAATTATTGTGCACCTGCACTGAAGCAATATAAATATGCCAATATGTTCCACCTTCCAAAAGACGATGATAGTATTCGATCATTTATCAAACAATACAATCAACAATTCAATTCAAAAGGGATCTTCTTTATCCTCATAGAACAAGAAACTCAATACACCATTTATGTATACAATTCCAAACTTAAAGACTATATTTCCTCAAATGCAGTTCAAAATTTTCTAAAATCCTATCAATACCCAAATACTTTTGAACTGTGTATACAAGAACTCAAAAAAAGACTTAACACAAGAAACTTTCCTCATGAAATAGGTGTATTTCTTGGTTATCCCTTAGATGATGTAATTGGATTTATTGAACACAAGCCCTATTACTTAGTCGGAGATTGGAAGGTCTATCAAAACGTGAATGAGGCTAAAAAGCAATTTGATTTATTTAAACAAACAAAAGAAAAAATGTTGAATCAAATCCATAATGGATATGAATTATGTGAAATTCTTTAACAAATATTTATTTTTTCTTCTTTCATCGACCATTTATCGTTTTTTGGTCTATGAATACGTTTAAAAATCATTTAGAATGTATATGGTTGAACAAATCCATTTCACATTTTAGTTCAACCAAAAAAGAGGTATCGCAAAGATATCTCTTTTTTCTATTCACTTAATACATAAGCCAATGTTAGACGTGCACAATCCTCAATAGCTTGAACACTCGTTCTTTCATAGCCATGCGAATTCATACAACCAACCCCAAATACAGCAGGCATAATATTGTTTCCAGCGCGAATCGCCGCTGTAGCATCTGAGCCAAAACGATAATATGTATCTACGCAATAGTTAATATTGTTCGCTTTTGCCAAATTGATGATTTTAGTTGTTAATCCCCAATCATAAGGAGAATAGTTGTCGCTAGCCCCAATAGAAACTTTCTTTTCAGATCCATGATTATCTGGCCCAATCAAGCCGATATCCAAAGCTACATATTCACTCACTTCACTAGGAACATATGCTCCTCCATGGCCAATTTCTTCATAAATAGGAAACGCAAACAAAGTATCATAAGCCGGTGTTAGATTCTCTTCTTTCAATTGACGCAACACATCAATCACGGCTGCAACCATAGCCTTATCATCAATATGACGTGATTTAATAAAACCAAATTCTGTACGTCTAAAACGTGGTTCTACACTAATCAAATCCCCATGTTCAATCCCTAAATCATATACATCTTTAGCACAACTAACATCTTCATCCAATAAAATAGCTTCATTAAATTTATCACGCTCACGACTTCTCGCATCATCAAATACATGTGTAGAGTGCGACTTACAAATTACCATACCCTCATATGTTTTTCCACTACGAGTGTGAATATAGACATTCTCCCCTTCCACATTATGGAAATTGACTCCACCCAAGTTTTTTACTTCGATCCATCCATTGTCCATCACATGACGAACCTGCATACCAATCGTATCTAAGTGAGCTCCTACACATACAATCTTACTAGAATCTTTACCTGGTACACGAACATAGGCAGTACGTTTATTATCAAACTCAAGTTCATATCCAAACTTTCCTACCATCTCCGCTAATTTTTTATGAATTTCAGGATAAAAACCAACCACACTCGGTGTATTGATCAATTCCTCTAAATTTTTTAACATTTCTTCAGTTTTCACCATAATCTTCACTTCCCTTTCTTGACACCTATTATACAATATTATTATGAAAATAATTATCTCACCCGCTAAGAAAATGAAAATGATCGATGATATCAACATAGAGTGTACAACACCCATGTTCTTATCCAAGACAACTGAACTTTTAAATCATATTAAAAGTTTAGACTATTCAGAATTAAAATCTTATTTAAAATGTTCAGACACAATTGCCCAAACTACATATGATCAATTCCAAAATATGAGTCTAGAAGAAAATACAACACCAGCCATACTGAGCTATTCTGGCATACAATATCAATATATGGCACCCCATGTATTTACAGATGATCAAATCAAATATATTCAAGGGCATCTGTACATTCTTTCTGGATTTTATGGTCTTTTAAAGCCACTGGATGCGATCACACCCTATCGTTTAGAAATGCAGACAAAATGCCCATTCTCTTTGTATGACTTTTGGAAAGACGATCTTGCCAAACAAATCGATGAACCGATTTTAAATCTGGCGAGTGAAGAATATGCCAAAATCATACGAAAATATAAGCCATTGATTGATGTTCGTTTTGTCGAAGAAAATGGTAAAGAAAAAGGTGTTTATGCCAAGATGGCAAGAGGTGCTATGGTTCGCTATCTTGCCGAAAACAAGATTGAAAACATCAAAGATATTACTCAATTTTCAGATTTAGGATACACTTTTGATGCGAGTCAAAGCACTGAAAAATTATATATATTCCAAAAAAAGCTATCATCATGATAGCTTTTCTAATAGTTCGACAACCATTTGGGTTTGTTCCTTATACATTGTATAAGCTTCTTCATCCTTATTTAGGATGATATCCATAAAGTCCTGACACTCATACAACATGTGATTTGGTTGTTCAATACTGATTTTTTCTTTAGTGTCTGTAGCTTTTTTTCCAATTTGATCCTTTTTAGGCGCATCAAAATACACATCTTTACATACACCACTGCTCGCACCAGAGACAATAATCGTTCCTTGATCCCCTTGTACATATACTGCATTAGGACTTGAACAATCTTTAGCACCCGTACAAGTTGCGATAAAATCGGGATACTGCATAATAATAATTCCGCTTGTATCGATGCCGTTGTATCCAACATTTTTAAAATAATGAACCTCATTCGGCTTACCAAACATTCCCGTCACAAAATGTAAATTATATACATTGATATCCATTAATGCTCCACCATTGAAAGCTGTATCAAAGGCATTTGTTTGAACATGATCTTTATACTTTTGATACTTCGATGAATATTGTGAGAAATTACACTGAACCATCTTGATATTTCCGCAATTCGACATATTTTCTTTAATAATTTTATAATTTGGTAAATGCACATTTGTGATGGCTTCAAAAATATAGACACCCTTTTTTTCTGCTATTTCAAATAGTTCATTACACTCTTTTAAAGTTGGCGTAAATGGTTTTTCATTAATAACATGCTTCTTATGTTCCAACGCCATTTTTGATTGTGAATAATGTAAAGAGTTTGGACTTGCCACATAAACAATATCCACATTTTCATCATTCAACATTTCTTCCATGTCCGTGTAATACTTTTGAATCCCATGTTTTTCGGCAAATTCTTTAGCACGCTTCTCCGTTCTAGAATATACACAATATAAATTGTATCGATCATCTAAACGCATAGCTTCAATCATGCGCTCTACTATAACACCAGAGCCAATCGTTGCGACATTCATCATGCTTTTTCTCCTTTATTTTTTACCCAGTTATTTTCTTTTTTCTTCTTTTGTTTTTTTGTTTTACGATAAATGATAAAGCGAACTCCATCCTCGCTGTTTTCACCTTTCACAATATAGTGGTTGGCCTTACAAACCTTAGAAACAATGGATAATCCTAGTCCGAAACGTCCTCCTTCGCCTTTTTCATAAGGTCTAAATAAAGATTGAATGCGATCTTCAGGCATCTTTGGACCATCATTACTAATACACAACCAGTCTTCTCTTACTTCAATCTTAATGTAAGATTTCGCATAACGGAATGCATTTTCCATAATGTTTTCAATGGCTACACGCCACGCTTCAATCAAACCATCAAAGAAGACTTCTTCTACATCTGTAATCACTTGAATTTCAGGGCGAATCACAGCTGCATTTAATACAACCTGTTCCACAACATCCTTCATATTTGTGACTACACCCTCAGCATCACTTGCCACCAAGTATTCAACACGATTCATATACAATAAAGAATGTACCTTATTTTCTAATCTTTGTGCATTATCTAAGATGACATCAACACTGCTTTCCAAAGTTCCATAAGGATAGATACCATCTTTAATAGATTCAGCGTACGATTTAATTGTCGCAATCGGCGTTTTTAAATCATGCGAAATATTATGAATCATATCTTCTTTGGCTTTATCCTGCTTTTTCAATTCTTCATTCATCTTCACAATCGCAGTCGCCATTTCACCAATTTCATCATCACGATTTAAATGAAGTTCTACTTCTTTTCCATCTTTAATTTGTTCAATATAATTTCGAATTAAATTCAAAGGATGAATAATTGAGAATACCCACATTAAAATAATCAGGAATACAATCATAAACGCAATCACAATAACGTATACCGTAGAATCAATCAATGAATCTCTAAATTGTGTCGCGTACGTATCATCCATAAAACTTGCCAAAATTATACCGTCATGACAATAGATCAAACGATAATAATACTTCGAATTTGCGACTATAATCGTTCCCTGTAGTGCTTCTTCATTTTCGGAATTCATTTGTTTAGATTGATCTAATAAATATTCATATACTTTATGATTCACTGGTTTTCTTTTGGAACTCTGATTTGAGATCACATTCATTTTACCATCTTGAATAATACAGTTTGTTTGAACACTGTCACTCGCTAAGAAAGCATAAATGTCATCTATACTATCGGTTTGTTTCGAATCCACTAATCCAACGATCGATGTTTGTCGATTTAAGATCAGTTCATACATTTGTTTAGTAATGGTTCGATCAATATTATCGCTGACAAACACAAAGAAAAACATGATAAAAAACATCAAAACCGTCAAAATAATTGTTAAAATTTGTCGCGTTAATGACATTTTTTGAAAATAAAAGGAAGGTCCCTTCATAAAATATCACCTCATCATAAACATTTTACCATAAGAAAAAGAAAAGGGGATACATTTGTATCACCCTAAACGATATCCATATCCATAGATTGTATGAATGTTTAAATTTGGAAGTTTTTTACGCAAACGACGCAAAGTATCATCTACGACACGATCACTACCAAAGTAGTTTTCATCCCAAACATTTTCAAGAATTTTATCACGTGAGAAGGCAATTCCTTTGTTTTTGATAAACATCATCAACAAGTCAAATTCCTTTGTCGTTAATTCAATTTCTACATTGTCCGCATAGATTTTTCGTTGTTCTTCATCCAATTCATATCCATCAATGCTAATGCGATTATTATCATCACGATAAGCACGCTTAATAATATTGTTGACTCTTAATACTAATTCTTTAGGTGAAAATGGTTTTGTGATATAGTCATCGCAGCCTTTCTCTAATCCAATAATACGGTCAAATTCTTTATCACGCGCAGACATAAAGATAACTGGCGTTTCTGGTCCTTGAAGACGAATTTCTTCAATCAAGTCAAAACCAGATTTGTCATCCAACATAATATCTAAGATCCACAAATGCACATCATCATCCGCAACATGTGCACTTGCCTCTTCGTATGTATAGTAAGAATGAACCTCATATCCTTCTTTTCGTAAGTATTGGGCAACTAGATTATTGATATCCTTCTCGTCTTCAACAATACTAATGACTCTTTTCATTGGGCCACCCTCTTTCTAAAAATTATTTTCTTCTAAGAAATCTGTAACACGCTTAACATATTGAGCACATAACTCATCTGTCT
>NZ_JAJDMK010000087.1:0-8019 GCF_020593575.1 Holdemanella sp. DFI.5.55 | reverse complement strand
AATTCAGCAACTAAAAGGCAAATGCAAAATGTTGGCTATTACGATAGTCCTTTTTATCGTTCCTCATAATCAACAATTTGTGAAAATCTACAGTTTTTTTCACATACCGTATTTCCCTGTTCCGAAACCAAAATCTCAATATATAAAAAAGACCGATACAAATGTATCAGTCTTTAATTTAAATAAGTTTAATTAAGCGTCAATTTCAGTAACGTTACCAGCACCTACAGTGTGTCCACCTTCACGGATAGAGAACTTAGTACCAGTTTCGATAGCGATTGGAGCGATCAATTCAACGTTCATAACAACGTTGTCACCAGGCATTACCATATCAGTTCCTTCTGGCAATGTGATTACACCTGTAACGTCAGTTGTACGGAAGTAGAATTGAGGACGGTAGTTAGAAACGAATGGAGTGTGACGTCCACCTTCTTCTTTAGTTAAAACATAAACTTGTGCTTTAAATTTAGTGTGAGGGTGTACACTTCCAGGTTTAGCTAATACTTGTCCACGTTGGATTTGGTCACGTGCAATACCACGTAACAATGCACCAATGTTGTCACCTGCTTCAGCAACGTCTAATTGTTTGTGGAACATTTCCAAACCAGTTAATACTGTTTTTTGAGTATCTTTGATACCAACGATTTCAACTTCGTCGTTTAAGTGAGCTTGACCACGTTCAACACGTCCTGTAGCTACTGTACCACGACCAGAAATTGTCATAACGTCTTCGATTGCCATCAAGAATGGTTTATCCATTTCACGAGCTGGATCTGGAATCCAAGTATCAACAGCATCCATCAATTCGTAGATTGATTCTTCGTATTTAGCATCTCCTTGAAGAGCTTGTAATGCAGAACCACGGATAACTGGAGTTTCGTCTCCGTCGAATCCGTATTCGTTTAATAATTCACGAACTTCCATTTCTACTAAGTCAATTAATTCTTCATCGTCAACCATATCACATTTGTTTAAGTAAACAACGATATATTTAACACCTACCTGACGTGCTAACAAGATGTGTTCACGTGTTTGAGGCATAGGTCCATCAGATGCAGCAACTACTAAGATTGCTCCATCCATCTGAGCAGCACCAGTGATCATGTTTTTTACATAATCGGCGTGGCCTGGACAGTCAACGTGTGCATAGTGACGTTTTTCTGTTTGGTATTCAACGTGTGCAGTGTTGATAGTGATTCCACGTTCTTTTTCTTCTGGAGCACCATCGATTTGGTCATAAGCTTCAGCTTTAGCCATACCTTTTTTAGCTAATACTGTTGTAATAGCAGCTGTTAATGTTGTTTTACCGTGGTCAACGTGACCGATAGTACCAATATTAACGTGAGTTTTACTTCTGTCAAATTTTTCCTTAGCCATTTATAATTTCCTCCTAAATGCTAACATATTTCATACAATAAATATTGTATTTCAGAACCAAACGAAAATCAACTAGTTTTCGTTTGAATTCTCTTTAATAATTTTTTCTGCAATACTCTTTGGAACTTCTGAGTAGTGGTCGAACTTCATAGAGTAGTTTCCACGTCCCTGAGTAAAGCTACGTAAGTCTGTAACATATCCGAACATTTCTGATAATGGAACATGTGCACGAACGATTACTGCATTTCCACGTTCTTCCTGTTCAGTGATTTGTCCACGACGACTTGAAACGTCACCCATAACGCTACCTAAGTATTCACTTGGTGCAGTTACTTCTACGAACATAATTGGTTCTAGAATAGCAGGTTTACATTTCTTTCCTGCTTCTTTCAATGCCATACTAGCGGCAATCTTATAAGCCATTTCACTAGAGTCGACATCGTGGTATGATCCATCAAATAATGTAGCTTTGATATCGATTACTGGGTAACCTGCAATCATACCATTTTCCAATGCTGCTTCCAAACCTTCTTGAGTTGGTTTGATATATTCTCTAGGTACGCTACCTCCAACGATAGCATCAACGAATTCAAATCCTTTCCCTTCGTTTGGTTCGAATTTGATCCATACGTGACCATATTGTCCACGACCACCTGACTGACGGATATATTTTCCTTCACAATCAGCAGCCTGACGAATTGTTTCACGGTAAGCAACTTGTGGTTGTCCAACATTTGCTTCAACTTTAAATTCACGACGTAAACGGTCAACAATGATATCCAAGTGAAGTTCACCTACACCGGCAATGATTGTTTGTCCTGTTTCTTCGTTTGTATATGTTTTGAAAGTAGGGTCTTCTTCTGCAAGTTTTGCAAGAGCCAATCCCATTTTGTCTTGGTCAGCTTTAGTTTTTGGTTCCAAAGACAATTCGATTACTGGTTCAGGGAATTCCATAGATTCAAGGATGATTGGATGATCTTCATCACACAATGTATCACCTGTTGTAGTAACCTTTAAGCCAACAGCAGCAGCGATATCACCTGAATAAACTTCAGTGATTTCTTTACGTGCATTGGCGTGCATCTGAACGATACGTCCGAAACGTTCTTTTTTATCTTTAGTTGAGTTTAATACATAGCTTCCTGCTGTAGCAGTACCTGAATAAACACGGAAGAAAGATAATTTTCCAACGAATGGGTCTGTAGCGATTTTAAATGCTAATGCTGAGAATGGTTGATCATCACCAGGGTGACGAACATCTGGTTCTCCATCTAATGTAGTACCCTTAATTGAAGGTACATCTAATGGACTTGGTAAGTAATCTACTACTGCATCCAATACTAATTGAACACCTTTGTTCTTATATGCAGATCCACATAATACTGGGAAGAAGTCACCATTACATACAGCAATACGTAATACACGTTTGATTTCTTCGATTGAAGGTTCTTCACCTTCTAATACTTGCATCATGAAATCTTCATCATAATCTGCTAAATAATCTAATAATTTAGCACGGTATTCTTCCATAAGATCTACCATATCTTCTGGAACTGGGATTTCAGTAATTACACGACCGAAATCTCCACTGAAGCTATAAGCTTTTCTCTTGATAATATCAATGATAGCTTCGAAGTCTGATTCAGCACCAATTGGTAACTGAATTGGACAAGATTTAGCTCCTAAACGATCGATGATTGTATTGCATGACATTAAGAAGTCAGCACCTGTAGCATCCATTTTGTTACAGAATACAATACGTGGAACGTTATATTCAGTAGCTTGACGCCAAACTGTTTCAGTCTGAGGTTCTACACCTGCTTTGGCATCTAATACTGTTACGGCACCATCTAATACACGTAAACTACGTTCAACTTCTACTGTAAAGTCTACGTGGCCTGGTGTATCGATGATATTGATACGGCATTCTTTACCAGTTCCGTCTGTCTTTTTCCAGTGAGCTGTTGTAGCAGCAGAAGTGATAGTGATACCACGTTCTTGTTCTTGCTCCATCCAGTCCATTGTACTAGCTCCATCGTGTGTTTCACCAATCTTGTGGTTTACACCAGAGTAGTAAAGAATACGTTCTGTTGTTGTTGTTTTTCCGGCATCGATGTGAGCCATGATACCGATGTTACGAGTTTCGTGTAAAGCATATTCTCTAGCCATATTTCTTTACTCCTTCTCTTACCAACGGTAGTGAGCATAAGCCTTGTTAGCTTCTGCCATTTTGTGAGTGTCTTCACGTTTTTTAACACTGGCACCAGTTCCATTAGAAGCATCGATAATTTCAGCTGCTAATCTCTGTTCCATTGTTTTTTCGTTACGTAAACGTGCGTAGTTTACGATCCAACGAAGTCCTAAAGTCAAACGACGTTCGTCGCTTACTTCAACTGGTACTTGGTAGTTGGCTCCACCTACACGTCTAACTTTCAATTCCAATTGAGGCATAACGTTTTCTAAAGCTTGTTCGAAAACCTCCATTGGTGCTTTTCCTGTTTTTACTTCTACGATTTCAAACGCGTTGTACAAAATTGTTTGTGCAACCCCTTTTTTACCATCAATCATGATTTTGTTGATCAAACGAGTAACCAACTTAGAGTTATAAATTGGGTCGACTAGTACGTCACGTTTCGCAATGTGTCCTTTTCTAGGCATCTAATTTCCTCCTTTCACGATTGATCTATTTCTTAGGTCTTTTTGTTCCGTATAATGAACGAGATTGTTTACGGTCATTTACACCAGCACAGTCCAAAGTTCCACGAACGATGTGGTAACGAACACCTGGTAAGTCTTTAACACGTCCACCACGAATCAATACAACACTGTGTTCCTGTAAGTTGTGTCCGATACCTGGAATGTAAGCTGTAACTTCCATACCATTACTTAAACGAACACGCGCATATTTACGAAGTGCTGAGTTTGGTTTCTTAGGTGTCATAGTACCAACACGAGTACAAACTCCACGTTTTTGTGGACTTGATTGGTTTGTTGGTTTAGACTGCAATGAGTTGTAACCACGGTTCAAAGCTGGAGACTTTGAAACGTTTTGACTGGCCTTACGACCTTTACGAATCAACTGGTTGATTGTAGGCATAAGATCCTCCTTTCAAAATTTTCAATTTCCAAGCAAACGAAGCCGGGTGGGTCTTGCCCATCCATTAAATATAGGCTCTTTTCAGAACCTATTTTCGCATGCAATATTAAGATACAGTATTCGGCATGATTTGTCAATTCTTTTTTGTTGATTTTTTATAAAAATTTTTTTCGCATTCTCCATTCATTAAAGTATAATATAGACAAGAATAGAGGTATGTTTATGAAACACAAAATTGTATTTTTCGACATGGACGGAACACTTTACCAAACCGAAAATGACGTTATTCAAGAAAGCGCATTAGACGCTATACAGACACTAAAAGATAAAGGATATATTGTCTGTGCGGCAACTGGCCGTCCCTTAAATCAAATGAAACTTATATTACAACGCGTTCAATTTGATTATTATGTATTGATTAACGGAAGCTACATTCTAGACAAAGATTTTCAAGAAATCGGAAGCTATCCAATCTTACAAGATAATGTGAATGACTTAGTCAATTTCAGCAAAAAACATGAAACAGGTCTAATGTTTCACTTTGGAGATGCCACATACATTTACAACAACTTTTACCCAATGTATTACTTTTGTAAATACTGCAACGTACTAGATTCACTATTCTACGACCCTAGTCAGTCCTATCATTTAAGACACAAAGCCTTTAATGCCGTAGTTCTTACTAAAGATAAAAAATTAGTTGACCAATTTATGGAAGCTCATCCAAACCTAAGAAACGATTTAATTAACGTTAAAACCGATGGATTCTGCTTCGATATCTTCAATGCTGATAATGATAAATCAAAAGGCATTGAAATGATTCTTGAAAAAACAGGATTCTCATGGAAAGATACCATCTGTTTTGGAGATAGCACAAATGATATCCATATGTTAAAAAAAGCAGATATTGGTGTTGCGATGGGAAATGCGAGTGACTTTGTAAAAAGCTATGCTAATTTTACCACAACATCTACATACGATAACGGAATCTATAATGCAGTCACAAAAATATTAAAAGACGAATAAACATATATAAAAGGCATTATCGTAATTAGAATGATGTCTTTTTTAGTATCATAATAGCATCATTTAAGTACATACTCATTAAACAAAAAGAAAAAAAGCCTTTATCTAAAGACAAAGGCTTTAATAACAAATTAAGCTTAAATTACTTAATTTCTACAGTAGCTCCAGCAGCAACTAATTTTTCTTTAATTGATTCTGCTTCTTCTGGAGATACATTTTCTTTAATAGCAGCTGGAACACCATCTACTAATTTCTTAGCATCAACTAATCCTAAACCAGTGATTTCACGTACGGCTTTGATTACAGCAACTTTTGTTGCACCAACATCAGCCAATGTAACAGTTACTTCGCTAGGTCCTGCAGCTTCTTCAGCAGCAGCAGCTGGAGCAGCAACAGCAGCAGCAGCTACTACACCAAATTTTTCTTCGATTGCACTTACTAAGTCGTTTAATTCTAAAATTGTTGCTTCTTCTAAATAAGAAAGAATTTCTTCTTGAGTTAATTTAGCCATTTTATTTTCCTCCTATAATTAATTACGCAGCTGCTTCTTCAGTAGCTGGTGCTTCTTCTGTTTTTACAGATCCGTTTTCTTTAGCTTCTGCCAATGCTTTAACAGTCATAGCAAATTTGATAACTGGAGCATTTAAGCAAGATGCGAATTTAGCCAACATACCTTCTTTGTTAGGTAATGCAGACAATTTTTGGATAGTAGCTTCATCTACCATAGCTCCATCCACGATACCAGTTTTTAATACCAATGCTTCATGTTTTTTAGCAAATTTAGCTAATACACGAGCAGGAGCAACTGGATCTTTACCAAATGCCAATGCGTTAGGTCCAACTAAAGTTTTTGCGAAATCTTCGTGACCTAATTTTTCAGCTGCACGACGAGCAATTGCGTTACGGTAAACTTTGAATTCAACGTCTTCTTCACGCAAAGCACGACGAAGTTCTGTTACTTCCTTTACTGATAATCCACGGTATTCTACTAATACAACACTACTAGCAGCTTCCATTTTTTCAGATAAGGCGATAACATCAGCTTCCTTTTGTGCAAGGATGTCTTTGTTCATTCGATCCACCTCTTCTTTCATCTATTGTAACAATATTCAAAAGAAAAGCCCGCATCAAAGACGGGCTAATTGTGCAAATTCAATGCATCATACCCTCGGTAACATTATTAAGCATACGCCGTTACTGTCTTTGGAATATTGATAACAATCTGTAGTTTAATTTATTTTACTAGATTTGTCAATTACTTAACGATTTCAACGTGGATTCCAGGACCCATTGTTGTTGAAACAACTAAGTTTTTCATGTATGCACCTTTTACAGTTGCAGGACGAGCCTTAGCAATTGTGTTGAAGATTGCATTGAAGTTTTCAACTAAAGCTTCATCAGTAAAACTTGTTTTACCGATAGCTAAGTTGATGTTTCCTTCTTTGTCTACACGGTAAGTAACTTTACCTTTTTTAATTTCATCAATAGCCTTAGCAACATCCATTGTTACTGTACCAGTCTTAGGGTTTGGCATTAATCCTTTAGGACCTAAAACACGTCCTAAACGTCCTAATTGACCCATCATATCCGGAGTAGCTACTAATACGTCAAAATCGAACCAACCTTTAGAGATTTTTTCGATAATATCTGCACCACCAACGAAATCAGCACCAGCAGCCTGAGCTTCTTTTTCTTTTTCACCTTGTGCAACTACACAAACGCGTTGTGTTTTACCAGTTCCATTAGGTAATACCATTGCCCCACGAATTTGTTGATCAGCGTGACGAGGGTCTACGTTTAAACGGAAACTTACTTCAACACTTGCGTCGAATTTTGTTTTACTAGTTTCTTTAGCTAATTTAACAGCTTCTTCAATTGAATAAGTTTTTGAACGATCAACCAATTTAGCTGCTTCAGCATATCTCTTACTTACTTTTGCCATTATTGATGTTCCTCCTATTCAAATCCTTCAACCTTGATACCCATGTTACGTGCAGTACCAGCAACAATACGCATTGCAGCTTCTACATCATTGGCATTCAAGTCTGGCATTTTGTACTCAGCAATTTCTTTTAATTGGTCAACTGTAATTGTACCAGCAACTACTTTTTGATCTCCACTTGCTTTTTGTACGTTTGCTGCTTTTTTCAACAAGTTAGCAGCAGGTGTTGTTTTCAATACGAAATCAAAACTCTTATCTTCATAAGCAGTAATGACAACCGGAACAATATCACCTTTACGGTCTTTTGTTGCATCATTGAAAGCTGTACAGAACTGAGGCATGTTGATACCAGCACTTGCTAATGCTGGACCTGGTTTAGCTCCACCAGCTTGGAACTGCAACTTACAAACTTTTGTAACTTTTTTCTTGCTCATAAGACGTTCCTCCTATATTTTGTCCTATGCTGTGGTAATACGAACAGTTACGCATTCTCCCACGCATGCCTTTTTACTATACACCACTATAATCTGTGATGCAAGACCATTTTAAAAAAATTAGAGAAAATCATTAATTCTTT
>NZ_JAJDMK010000086.1:0-8322 GCF_020593575.1 Holdemanella sp. DFI.5.55 | reverse complement strand
AATTGACCCTAAAATAGACCCCAAAAATAATGACCCTAATTAAAATTGGTTACCCCATCAACCAGCCAATACATACGATTTGATTTTAATGGATATTCAAATGCCAAATATGGATGGTTATAAGGCAACAGATTGTATTCGACATCTTTCACAATCTGAAAAGGCCAATATGCCAATTATAGCTATGTCTGCCAATGCGTTTGAGGAAGATAAGAAAAAAGCATTTGATGTAAAGATGAATGATTATATAACGAAGCCAATTGACTTTCAAAAGATGGAAGAAGTGTTAAAACATGTATTGAGTAAGAAGAATCCTCTTAGTTGAGGGTTTTTTTGTTTCTAAAAGTCAAGATAAATCTATCTAATTTGATGAAAATAATCCGATTTAGACAAGATAGAAACAATTCGAACAAAATGCTTGGAGTTAATATTGCTTTCACATTGAACCTTTATAATAGAAAGTGCTACTGGATGTAGTAACGGTGAACCCTCTGAATAAAAAGGATTATATCTTGAGTTCTTAAAGATTCCGATTTTGCAGGAGGCCGTGTTTTATGTATATTTATCTGTACATTGATGTAGCCATGACTATCTTGGCTTTAGTTGAATTACTAAAAATTACATTATTGATTATAGAAAAATGTAAAAGACACTAGTTCACCCGCCCAAAGGATTAAACTAGTGTCTTTACACTAAAATAATTCAGAGGAACCACTGTATCCAGTAGTCTTTCTGTATTTGTATTATAGCGATTTATTGAGGTTTGTGCAATAGAATTAAAGAGAGTAAGATAAAGTAGGTGTGAAATCGTTTACAAAAAAAGTTTGACATTTAAAATAAATTGTGTTTTAATTCATCTGTAATCAATGAGAGTGACTCTTTTGAGGCTTGACCAATGATTGTGTAAGTTACTACGTAGTGTACATATTGGGAGCAGAAAAAAGAGTTTTTTTTGTTTCCTGGAGAGGAGCAAGAAAGTGTTCGGATTTAAGAAAAAGACAAAATCAGTTGAATTAGTATCACCCGTTAATGGTAAAATGATTTGTTTAAAAGATGTTCCAGATAAAGTGTTTGCTTCAGAAATGATGGGACCTGGTGTTGCGTTTATTTCGAGTGATGGTAAAGTATATTCTCCTTGTGATGGAGAGTTAGTAACAGTATTTCCAACAAAACATGCATTAGGGATAAAGACTAATAATGGAGCTGAGCTTTTACTTCATTTTGGTTTGGATACAGTTAATTTGGAAGGTGAGGGTTTTACTTTACATTCAGAGGCTGGTCGAAAAATCAAACAGGGAGATTTACTATTAGAAGTGGATATTGAACTTATTCAAAATAAGGGATATAAGATTGATATGCCAATGATTATCACAAATTCAAGTGAGTATTCTTTAAATATTCATGAATGTTCAGATGTATTGGCTAATCAAGAGATTGTAATGTCATTAGATAAAAAATAGAGAGATCAAGAGTATGGAAGTAATTAAAAAGTTAGGAAACAATGCAGCTATCTGTAAAGATAATAGTGGAAGAGAATTAATTGCACTTGGACTTGGGATTGGTTTTCCTAAATGTCCATATACACTAGATGATTTAAGCAAGATAGAGCGAACATTTTATAATGTAGATAATGAATACTTACATTTATTTGAAAATGTGGATTCAAATATTTTGGCTTTATCCGCTGACGTGATTGATTTGGCTACGACTATGTTGAGTGTTTCTTTAAAAGAAAATGCCATTTATACACTTGCAGATCATTTGAATTTTGCGGTTATTCGTTTAAATAAAGGAATGATTTTCAATACGCCAATATCAAATGAATTGCGTGATTTATATCCTGTTGAGGTAAAGGTTGCAAAGTATACGTTGAATTTAATGAAGAAAAAACTGAATATTGAACTTCCTGAAGAAGAAATGTATGCGATTGCGATGAATATCATAAATTCGGAAGAGATTTTATCTTCTACAAGTGATGTGTCTGTTAAATCTGAATTTATATTAGAAATTGTACATTTGATTGAAGCACAAATGCATATATCAATTGATAAAAGTTCTTTCAATTATTCTAGATTTGCTTCTCATATGCAATATTTATTTAGAAGAAAGAGTGAATATACAGAGATTAGTAGTACAAACAAAAAATTGTTTGAATTACTAAAGAATGAATATCCTAAGACATATCAATGTGTGTTGGGTATTAAAGAAATGATTTTTAACAAATTTAATTGGAATATTGGAGATGAAGAATTGTTATATTTGATTCTTCATGTAAATAGATTGTGTTCACACGAGGGTGTTACGAATGAATCGGCATAACCTTTATACAATAGAGCATTTTTTAAGAGTGCTTATTGCGTAAAGGTTTTTATTTTAGAATGAAAGGAAAATAGAGAGATGAAAAAAGATAAGGCTAGAGAAATAGCGAAAAGTGTATTAGAACAAGTTGGAGGAAAAGATAATGTATCAAAAGTATTACATTGTCAGACTCGTTTGCGTTTTAATTTAAAAGATGAAAGTGTAGCTGTAGATGAAAAGCTAGAAGCAATCAAAGGTGTTTTAGGTGTAGTAAGGGCTGGAGGACAAGTACAAGTTGTTGTTGGTCCTGAAGTTAAGGATGTTTATACTGAAATTTGTGATTTGGCAAATTTTGAAAATACAGATAGAGATTCAGTGCCTACAAAGAAAGAAAAAATCACTTTTAAATCCATTGGAAATGGAATTCTAGATGTGATTTCAGGATGTATGGGTCCTGCAATTCCGGCAATCGTCGCCTCTGCATTCTTTAAAATGTTAGTGGCTATTCTTGGACCAGATTTATTAAATGTACTTCAAGAGGGTAATGATTTATATACATTATTAACATTTGTAGGAGATGCTGCATTCTACTTCTTCCCAGTAATTGTTGGTTATACTAGTGCAAAAAAATTTAATTTAAATCCAGTATTAGGCGTTTTAATGGGTGCTATTATGATTCATCCAACATTTGTTGGATTGGTTGGAAAACCATTTACTGTTTATGGTATTCCATGTAATGTTCAAGCTTATGCAAGTTCAATTGTACCTATTATTTTGACAAACTGGATTATGTCATATGTAGCTCGTTTCTTTGATCATGTCATTCCAGGAGCAATTCGCTCTGTATTCTCACCTGCATTTACTATTGCGGCCATGTTACCAATCTCATTGTGTGTTTTTGGTCCAGCAGGAGCATTTATTGGTCAATATGTTGTTGGTGCATTATTCTCATTAGAAGGGGTAGCTGGATTTATTGGTATTGGATTAATTGCAGCTTTATATCCAGTATTAGTTATGACAGGTATGCACATGGTATTAATTACTGCACTATTCCAAGTGTTTGCCACTAAAGGATTTGATGGTTTTGCCGCAGTAGGTCTAACAGTTTCAAGTTTTTCAATCATGGGTGTAGGTATTGGTGCTTTCTTCCGCTTAAAAAATAAAGAACAAAAGGCTTTAGCATTGTCATATGGTATTACAGCAATTGTTGCAGGAACTTCAGAACCAACTATTTATGGTATTTGTACAAAATATAAAAGACCATTCATTGGCTTGTTAGCAGGAGGCTTCTTAGGCGGTGCATATGCAGGAATTACTGGTGTTATTGATGCAACATTAGTACCATCTTCAAATGTTTTTGCGGCACTATGCTTTTTAGGTAAATCACAGGCAAATGTTGTAAATGGAATTATTGCTTGTGTTATTGCATTTGTTGCAACTGCTGTATTCGTTTATTTTTTTGGATTTGATAAAAACGAAAAAGATATTCAAGCATAATCTTCAAGGGGTATAATTTGCCCCTTTTTAGAGTATTTAAAAATGGAGGTCACTATGAAAAATATAAAGATAGATTTACCGAGTGAAGCTTATTTTGAAACCTATATTATGGATTCAGAAATTAACTTTAAGGAATACAGAAAACGTCCTGCAATAATCATTGCACCTGGTGGGGCATATGCGATTCATGCTACTAAAGAATCGGAACCAATTGCACTTCAGTTTATGCAAATGGGTTATCAGACTTTTGTTTTAAAATATTCAGTTGGTTCGGATCGTGAACATCCAGAAAGAGGAATATTAAAGAATTCTAAATATCCTTTACAGGTTGTAGAAATGTTTGAAACTTTACACATAATCAAACAAAATTCTGAAGAATGGAATATTGATACGAATCAAATTTATCTAATGGGATTCTCTGCTGGAGGGCATGTATGTGCTTCTTGTGGTGTAAGATGGGATGATCCATCTATTACAAATCAGTTGAGCTTTCTTCCAGAAAAGGATGAATTGAAAGTAAAAGGAATTGTATTAGGATATCCTTTTTTAACACCTAATAGTATAGAGTTTACTTCTTCACACAAATTAGAAGGTGTGGAAAAAGTACAAGAAACCATGAACTATGTATTGTACCAAACAAATAGTCCTAGCGAAGAACAGCTATCTAAGGTTGATTTATATAATTATATTTCAGAAAACAGTGTGCCAATGTTTATTTGGCATTCGATTGATGATCCAGTGGTGGATTCAAGAAACTCAACTCGTTTTGTATCAAAACTATTAGAGTGCAATGTTCCAGTTGAATATCATTTGTTTGGTCATGGAGAACATGGTAAGGCACTAGAAAATCAATTGACACATATGGATGATGCGGATATCGATTTACATTTGAATATGTGGGTAAATATGGCTGATTATTGGATGAAAAGAATGGGAGGTAAGTATAAATATGATGAGAAAAGAAGATTATACAATATTTGAGTATCGTATGGGTAAGGAAATTAAATTTACAGATTTAATTGTGGATGAAAAATTAAATGGGATTTTTGAAAAAGTATGTGTTCGAACTGAAGATGCTGGTTATATCGATATGTCTATTTATCGTCCTTTAGAATGGAATCAGAAATCTTACTTAAAACCAATTTTTAATTTCCATGGTGGTGGAAACGTATTAGGATACTATGAACAAGATGGAAAATATTGTCGTTTGTTAGCTGATCTTACTGGATGTGCCATTATTAATGTGGATTATGCATTAGCACCTGAATTTAAGTTTCCCAAGCCTTTATATTCAAGTTACGAAGCGATTGTAGAATTATTAAAAAGAGCGGATGAACTAAAATTGGATTCAGATCATGTAATGGTCATGGGACATAGTGCTGGTGGTTACATTTCTTCTTGTTTAACATTGATGGATCGTGAAAGACAAAAAATTAAGATAAAAGGCGCTATCTTAGATTATCCGCCATTACGTCAAGAAGTAGATACGGAATTAAGAAAAGTTGCAGATCCTTCAAAGGCTATTTCGGAAAATAGAATGTTACAATACATTAATTGGTACTACAATAGCTTTGATGAATTAGATGATATTTTGGCATCTCCTTTATTGGCAGATTTGCATGATTTGCCTAAAACTTTAGTTATCAGTGCTGAATATGATGCATTAAAGAATGAAGAGAAGGCATATGCAGATAAAATGAGAGAAGCTGGAGGAGATGTAGAATATTACGAGTTTAAAAATTGCCGTCATGGTTTTACGCATGAATGCTTTAATGAATATATGCCAAAAGAATCTTGTGAAGCATGGAATTTAATGTCTGATTTCATTAAGAAAGTAATGGCGTCATATGAAGATTAACAAATTAAACTATCATTTAATGCCGAAAAAGGGATGGTTAAATGATCCTAATGGTTTGGTTCATTTTAAAGGTGAGTATCATATTTTTTATCAAGCGGATGAAGAAAGTTTATTGGGGCATGTTAATAAAGCTTGGGGGCATTATTCAACAAAAGATTTTATTACATATAAGCAACATGAATTGGCAATACTTCCAGATAGTATCTATGATAAAAATGGAGCATATTCTGGTAGTGCTATAGTAAAAGATGATGTTCTGTATTTATTTTATACGGGCAATGTTAAACATGAAGGAAATCATGATTATATTACGTCAGGTAGAGAACAAAATTTAATGCGTGTAGAAAGTAAGGACGGTATTCACTTTACGAACAAAGTATGTCTTTTATATAATGAAGATTATCCAAACGATTGCTCAAATCATGTGCGAGATCCAAAGATATTTGTAAAGGAAGGACAATATCATTTGGTCTTAGGGGCTCGCCTGCTAGATAATACGAGCTGTGTTTTAGAATATGTTAGCAACGATTTAAATGTATGGACTTATTTAAAAAGGTATACGCCAAAAGACACTGTGGGATATATGATCGAATGTCCAGATTATTTATGTGATAATGATATTTCCTATATTGTTTGTAGTCCACAGGGTTTACTCGAAAATAATAAACAATTTCAAAATAGATACGCATGTGGATATTATAAAATTAATCAAAATAATTTAGTTGACTATCAGACTTTAGATTATGGGTTTGATTTTTATGCACCACAAACACTTTATGGCACAAAATCAAATGTTATGATTGGTTGGATTGGAATGCCAGATAATGACTATATTGATTTTTATGATGATTGGAATCAAACATTATCAATGCCTAGGAAATTAAAATTTACAGATGGTAAAATGATTCAATATCCTATTCATGAAATCTTAAGTTTACGTTGTGATAAAAAGGTGTTTAATACAAACATTAGTTTACCCAAATCGTGTAATATTGAGTTTAATGTAGAAAGCGATTTTGTGATTGCATTAAATAATGTGGTTCTGTCATATAAAAACACTGAAATTTGTTTAGACTTATCTCAATGTGATTGTGGTCGAACAAAGCGATATATAAAAGATATTGATGTAAAAAGAGTTTCAATCTTTATTGATGAATCTGTTATGGAAATTTTTATAAGTGATGGAGAATATACAATGACGAGCCGTTTTTATGATAATGAAAAGGATCTGTTTGTTCGTTTTGAAGGCATTAATGAGATTGAAACATATAAAATGAAAGGTTTTAAAATAGAATGAAAAAGTTATTAGCTATTGGGGAAGCGTTGATTGACATGATTCCATCAAATACAGGTCGTATTATGGATGTGAATAATTTTACACCTAAAGTTGGAGGAGCACCTCTAAATGTCTGTGGGGCCTATACAAAATTAGGTGGTTCAAGCAATATAATCACGATGCTTGGTAAAGATCCATTTGGAGATAAGATTGTTAATGAATTAATAGGATTTGGAATAAATACAGACTATGTGAAGCGTACGAATGCTGCAAATACTTCACTTGCATTTGTTGCATTAGATGAAAATGCCAATCGAGAATTTTCTTTCTATAGAAATATGGGTGCTGATATGTTGATGTCTGAAGATGATGTTGATAAAAATTGGTTTATGGATGCATATGCTTTACATTTCTGCTCTGTTTCATTAGGAAATTTTCCAATGCGAAAGGCACATAATAAGGCAATTAAATATGCCAAAGAAAATGGATTGATTGTTTCATTTGATCCTAATGTGAGATTGCCATTATTTGATGATCATGAATATTTAAAAAATGTAATACATGAATATATTCAGTATGCAGATATTTTGAAAATTAGTGATGAAGAAGTTGAATTTATTTTTGGAAACAAAGATATTGAAGAAAATCTAGATTATATATTTGATCAAGGTGTCAAATTGTTAGTTTTTACTTCAGGAAAAGATGGAGCCGTAGCATACACAAAAAATGTGGTTGCAAACTCAAAAGGAATTAAAGTGAATGCAGTAGATACAACAGGTGCAGGAGATGGTTTTATTGGTTGTTTGTTGTATCAAATGGCAAAAGAAAATGTGGATTTAGAACAAATAAATATTTTAACAGAAGAACAATTAAAAACGTATTTAGATTTATCTAATAAATTTTGCTCTATTTCAGTAACAAAAGAAGGAGCCATTGCAAGTTATCCGACAATGGAAGAATTAAGATAACTTATATATAGGAATCAGTATGAATAAAATGCTGATTCTTTTTTATTTAAAAGTCAAGATAAATCTATCTAATTCGATGAAAATAATGCGATTTAGACAAGATAGCATCATTCGCAACAAAATGCTTGGAGTTAATAATGTTTTCACATTGGCTCTTTATAATTGGAATTGGCTACTGGATGTAGTAACGGTGAACCCTCTGAATTAAAAGGATGATTTCTTGAGTTCTCGATGATTCCGATTATGTAGGAGGACGTGTTTTATGTATATTTATCTGTACATTGATGTTGCCATGAGTATATTGGCTTTAGTAGAATTGCTAAAAATCGCATTGATTATTATAGAAAAATGTAAAAGACACTAGTTCACCCTCTCCAATGGATTACTAGTGTCTTTATACTAAAATAATTCAGAGGAACCACTGT